>JAMCZD010000078.1 GCA_023473405.1 Candidatus Omnitrophota bacterium | reverse complement strand
CGGCGCTCTCGAACTGACCCAGGTGCGGCAGGGTGATTTGGTCCAGGCTCGGGCTGTAGTGCGGTTCGGAGGTAGCCGCGTGAACGATTTTGGGTTGATTGGGCATCACGGCCAGCATCTGGTCGGCAACGGCGTAATTCCCGTTCAACCGGTTAGGCACATCATCCATCGGGCGGTTGACACCTTCGACCTGGTCGAGGTTGAACACCGCGCTAGTGAAAGGCACGCAGGGGGCAAGGTGTTGTTTGCCGGTCTTTTCCTCCCGCTCTGCAAGCTCCTGCGGCGTGCGCCATTTCCAGAAGACAACAAACGTGGCCTTTTCCCCTTTACGAACATGGCCGCCCAAACGCAAGGCCTCCCGGTAGGTAATCCAGTAGCGGGAAGTGAACCCGGCGGTGCCCAGGACCAGGATGTTCACCCCGCGATATTCCTTGCCGGTGGTTAGGCTTTTGGGCAGTCCGGTGGTCCAGGTCTTGCGCCAGGGAATAATGCCCGATTCCAACTGTTTCAAGATTCGCTCGGTCACCGATTGGTAGACGTTCATGATTTCCTCCTGGATATATAAAGTCTGCCTGTTACCGCAGGTGCCGCCTCAGTGACGGCGCCTCTTCACCACCCGGTAACCTCCGTTCGCGGCGGATTGCCCTTGGTAACCACAACGAAGCGCGTGACGTCCTGGACGTTGAAAAGCGACAGGATGGGACCGCCATGTTCAGAGGCCTCGCCGTTGAGTTTGGCGATGGCCATCGGCACCAGGCCCCAGTTGCCAATCGCGTGGCTCTGGAGGGCATGGTGAAGGTGCTCGGGCTTAATCCTTTGAAGGAGGGTTCGTTCCACGAAAACCCGGCCCAGGGTAAGGTCGGGATTAACAGGGCTCCAATCCGTCAATTCAACAAAAAAGGGCGTTGTGTCCATGGTGCATTTCCTTTTCAAAAAAGGGCAGCCGGCAATGACCGGCAGTCCTATGTCTAGTAGTCCTCCGGAAGCAGGATGGTGGTCACCGAACGGTCCGCCTCGGTAATAATCCAGAACTTGGTTCCTCTGCGGTCGCAATATTGGGAGAGCAGCCGACAGCCATCGTCGAGAGACCGATTGTTTTCGGCCACGTCTTCGGGACACAGGTCGCCCCAGTCGCGCCGGGTGTGCCGCTGCAGCGCGGCGCGAACATCAGCCGGATGGAGGCGTTCCCGCGCGTGGCGCGTGATTACAGTCTGTCCCAGCCGGAAGGATTTTGCAGGTGATTGAAGGTCCATAATTTCCTCCTTAAAGGATTGAACAACCATCTTCCTTATAGCATGTCTCAGTGATAATTGGTAGATATTTTATTGATTATTTTTAAATGAAATGAGAGCCTGTCCGGTAGACGGAGGGGAGGATGGGACGGAAAAAGAAAAGGGTGGAATTGACCGCGGCTCAAAGGGCCGAATTGCAACGCCGTCTCGCCTTGGTCGCCAACGACCGTGACCATGAACGCCTTCAGACGCTGCTGCGGGCGATAACTGGTCGTCACGGGCTGGAGGACCTGGCCCGCCTGGCCGGCCGGGCCCGCTCGACGATTCAACTCTGGCTGAACAAGTTTGCCAGCGCCGGCATCAAAGGGCTTTTGGAACGGCACACGCCACCGGGGTCCACCAGTCCGGTCGGCGCAGTCGGGGTTCAGGACCAGCTCAAGGAAGGTTTGCGAACGGGGCGATGGCGATCGGCTTCCGAGGTAGCAGAGTGGCTGAATGAGGCCCACGGAATCAAACGCGACGGCCTTTACGTCATGGTGCCCCCGGGCAAGCAATTCTACGTCTATGTGACCCAAACGATTGACCGCACCCAGGCGCGTCCCGGCCTCAGCCGATTCCAGTCACCCCATAATGGCTTGCCTTCCCCTCCGAACAGTGGACCTTCAAGTCCGCATCCCTCGCTGAGTATCATGCCCCAATCCATCAATTCCATTGCCCCTTTCACGTTACCAACGGCTTCAACCGAACCTTCTAATTCAAACTCCCCATGAACCAGGAACAACGCGATTTCTTGAATCTGTCAAAGCCACCGGCACGCCTCAATGTCCTGCAGACCGCCTGGTATCTCGGTTTCCAGCCGCACGATATCCCGGTCCTGGTCGCCGTGGGTCTGCTCCACCCGCTGGGTCATCCACCCCCCCAACGGCACCAAGTTTTTTGCCTCTGCCGAACTGGAGGCATTGCGAGCCGACCGCCAGTGGCTCGCGCGCGCCACCGACGCCATTCACCGCCACTGGAAAAACCGCAACCACCGATCACCTTGAGAATCAACCTGATAACCACGCGTCATCCCGCTCCTTTTTGTTCGGCGCCGCCACCAAGTCCATTGCTCAGTGGTATGACGACAACCGCGAGGAGGCCCGACACCAATCAAAACACTACGAATTTTCCCGCCATGACTTTGTTTTTCGTCCGGTTGCACCGATAGATTGGAAGCGCCAATTAATCGCCTGGACCAAAAGCGATTCCGGACGCGCTTGGTTCACCGCCGAGAGAGCCCGACGGCAGCAGGTGCACTTGCGGCGGTCTGCCGCCGCCCGGGCGGCAGCCAAAACCCGTCGCACGACAAAGTTGTTGAAGGCGACTCCCTACAGACGCCTCTTGCTTGCCCTTAAGACCGCCCAGCAGGCCAGCGATCGCGCCAAAAGCCGCTCCGCAAACGGTGTTTATTTTCGGGATTATCAATGTGGATATTAGTCGAGCGCCAACTACCACCGCAGTCGCTGTGCGCGTGCCAACGATTACGCCGAAAAGGAAGAGGTCATCCATGCGGCGGTCGCCGCCGCTCAGGAGGCTGGCATTCCTTTTGGTTGGCGCCAGGATGGGGACAATATTGTGCCGTGGGTGATCTATTTTGAGTTATCAACGAGTCAGGTGAGCTTTCCAACCATCCGCAATCGCCAAAAGCCAGTCGCTCGCTCCCGTTAAACAACCGCCCAACTTTCCCGCATTCGGCGCCGACTCAATCCCTGCTTACCCAACCCGGCCACCGCCAACCGGGACGCCAATGCCGTCAAAGCCGTCCCGACATTTTCGGCATCGACCCCATGCAACCCTCCATCCGGGCCGGCCCAATCTTGAGCGGTCCCGCCTCAGTCCGACATTTTCGACCAAACCTTGCTCGGCCAAAGCCCGCCATTCCAGCCTGGCCGCTCCCCTGGAAACCGACTTGCTCCCGCCGTTTTCTCCCCCTTTTCCCGACCCTCCCCCCCTTCCACCTTCCTCATTTCGAACACACCGGATGCAGCTTCGGTGCAAAAGCCAAGTCCGTAGCACTTAAGGCCTTCAACATCAGGAAGTTGTGTCGTTAACGCTTTGCTGACAAATGCGGTTAAAACCGTCATGAAATCCAAGCAAACGCGAGGTGCTTGCGTGCTAACACGCCAAAAAACCGGTCGATTCAAGTGTCATCTGATGTGAAGTGAAGTTTGCCCCATGTTGTTCCGAGCAGACCAATTCTCAATCTGTTCTCAATCTGTTTGAATGCTCAGTCAACTTTTGAGAGAATTCACCGTGGTTATGCGGATTGTGCACACATATCGTGTTCATCGGAGCCGCGACCTGGGCCTCCCAGTGTCGGTTTTGCCGCCGGTAGAGGCGCCTGGTTCTCGCCGGTGGCCCCGCAAATCTGCGCAGGTGGATCAGCTTCGGAGTATGCCTAGTTTCCAAGAACGAGCATTTCTTTCGCAGGCAGACGGCAACAATTCCAATTCGCTGAGACCGGAATGTCGCACGGATCTTCTGACAAGCCACTCCTCTGCACTCGGCCGGCTACTCCTGGAACCGCTTTGTGGCACCCCCTACGCGGATCGGCTGCTTCAACTGGATAGACCTTCTCGCCAGGCACGTTTCCAGGCTCGCACTCTTCTGATCGGCCAGAGTGCGGTGGCGAAACTCTGAGGAACCAACATGCCTGGCCTGCGACAACCTCTCTCGGCGCACATCCAGCAGATTCGCAACACGATCAACCGTTCCACGGCTCAAGCGAGGAGCAAATTCTGACAGGGGTTGGGGTCTCGTTGGATGCAGTGCGCGCAGCAGCCTGGTTGCGAAATCGGCTGTTGCTAGCGACCTCGGGCAAAGCCGGTATGACCAACGTCCTATCGGCATTTGAGTGTGCTTGGAGATCCGAATTCAACCTTGTCCTGATCGACTTCATCCGGGAGCAGAGGTTGGCGGGCCTTGACTTGAGCAGTGCGATTAAGTTCCTTGCTCGCCACGATGAAGCGGTCGCCCGTTCCTGGGTGGATGACCAGCTTAAATCCACGACTCCGAACGACCTGCCAACCAGTGTCGCCTTGGCGCTTGGGCTATTTTCCGAGGAATTGTGGCAGCAGGCGAAGTCCAAGATTGTAGCCGATCCCTCCTTGGCTGTCGCTAGCCTCCAGACCCTAGCGGACCTCCATGCATCCTCAATCGATTTGCTGGAAAAGCTCAACGCCGTTCAATTGGGGGATCTGTTCACGCATCTGGAAGCCGCGTTTCCGAGTGTGCCCCCGATAAAGATCGCAGTTGACGATGAATCTCCGCTGGAACGGGTCGAAAAGCTGCGCAATTTCGTTCCCGAAAGATTTCAGGCTTTAGCCAGTAACGAGGCCTGTGACCAGTTGGTGCGTTTAGCGGGCGCAGTCCCGCACTGGAGGACAGCGCTGCGTCGGCGTTTGCGCGATACCCGGCGAGCCCTGCTCCGGAACACTTGGTCGGGAATTTCGGTGAACATCCTTGCCGCTATGGCAGCAAAACGCGAAAGCCGGTGGATTCGTTCTGAGGATGATCTGCAGGAACTAGTGTTGGATTCGATCTCGCGCCTTCAAGACGAACTGAATCGGACCGAATTTCCAATTGTGCGGAGGCTCTGGAACGAAGGTCGTGAACTTCGTCCGAAAGACGAAAGCGGATTGACCCAAGAGCTTGCCCGATGGCTACGTGATGATCTTGGGCCGAAGAACGGGATTGCTCTCGGTTGCCAGGTGAAGCCAAGTCCTATTCATGAAACCGATATTGAAGTCTGGGCACATCCGGGCAGCACTGAGCCGAGAGGTGTGCGCTTCGTCGTGACAATGGAAGTGAAACGCAGCTTTAACCCAGAAGTGGGGACCAGTTTAGAGAAGCAACTCATAGCAGAGTATCTGCTCAAGCTTAACCGGAGTCATGGGATTTACCTAGTCGGCTGGTATAAAGGTAAGGGATGGAAACCCCGCAGAAACCCGCTTAGGGCGCAAACATGGTCTGAGGCGAAAGCGAAAATCTCCGGCCTTCTTCTCGCGAGCCGCCATGCCCACCCGGGTCTGCAAATCGATGCCGTTTGTCTCAATTGCGAGTTTCCTCAAGCGTTTCGGAAACGGTGCTAACGGTTCTGCGGCAGGTGTTCATTAACCGCTTCTGGGGAAGGGCTCTTGCATCTCAATGCCGTTTACAAGTATTCGAGTGGACAAATATTATTCCCTCCTCCAGTGGCGCCATGCCTTCCGCTCCTGGCATTGTCCGGAGTGACAGCATCCTTTCTGCCAACTGATCTGGCAGGCATTGCCTGAATTTCAGCCGGTCAAGCAAAGCACTCAGGTCGCGGAAGGCAGGTGGCATCGGCCCGAGTTTCCGCATTTCGGAGAACCATTGTTGAATGAAAGACGCAGAAACCACCTCGTTTATCCGCAACCGGAAATTATCAACGGTGGCCATCCTGTGAGCGAGATGGTTCAGCCCATTGCTGAGCGATGCATTGACGTTCTGCCCCGCGTAGGTCCAGATTTCGGTGCGGTCTTTGCTCGCCGGTGCGCGCACACAAATTGCGTCTGGTCTCAACCAGCAGAATTCCTCCCTTGCCTCGGCCAACGCCTCGGTCGCCCTGCGGGAGAGATATTCGTAACCGTCATTGGAAGCCAGGACAGTCCTGACCTTCCGACACAAATCGAAGGACAGCGGACGTCCCAGTCCCAGCCAGCGGGAGATGCCACGCTCATGGTCTGGGACTACAAATGCCGTCCTATCGGACCAATTGAGATCCTGAACACACCATGCCCTCCCGGCGAGGGATAGCCGAATCGGCCCCTCATTCCTCTTGAAAAATGTCGATTCATGCACCGATCCCAAATGCTGTCGCCCCCAATACACGGCGAATTCAGGCGTGCTGGTGAATACGGAGAACAACACCATGAAGTTGCGGTAACCGAATTCCTCCTCGCCCTTACGTCCAAGCCACAGTATCCCCTGGTCTTCATGCAAGTAGCCGCTATCAAGCATGTGTTTGAGGATTGCTGCCCGGTCTTCTTCCGGGATCTTCGCAAAAGCCGGCAGCCTGAGCAGCCACTCCTGCCAGGATCGCATTCCTATCCCGTTCTCCTGCAGAGCCAAAGCCATGATCTGCTGGGCCAGAATATGCAGCGGCAGGACGGGTGGCTGAATCGGCTCCACATACCCACTCCGCCATTGCTCGACGATTGCGATGGCCTGAATCAGCGATTCCTGGTCCGTGGCGAGAAAAAGGCAATTGCTAACGGCTCCAGGGCGGCGACCGGTTCGCCCCAGGCGCTGGAGAAATGAGGCGACAGAACCCGTTGCCTCGATCTGGATCACTCGGTCCAAATCGCCCACATCAATACCGAGTTCCAAGGTGCTCGTTGCGACGATCACGCAATTCGAGCTCTGTGCGAACGCCAACTCGGCGCGATGCCTCTCCTCCACACTGACGGAGCTGTGCGAGACAAAAGTTTCGACCTCCAAGTTTCGGAGGTGGGAGGCGAGTTGCTCGACACGTGATCTGCTGTCGCAGAATACGAGTCGTTTCTCACCCGCATGCAGCCGGGATATGACGGTAGCGGCGTTTTCCAAATTGCCAACGTAATCGATCTGAACCTCCTGGCGGACAGTGGAAGCAGCAGGGATAACCACCAGCTCGCGATTTCCGGCGCAGTGGCCGGCGAGCCAGTCCAAGAGCTCGTCCGGGTTGCCGATCGTGGCGGACAAGCCGATTCGCTGGATTTCCCTGCCGGCAATCCGCGTCAGCCGTTCGAGGACCGACAGCAGATGCCATCCACGATCGTCCCCAGCGAAGGCGTGAAGCTCATCCACGATGACCATACGAAGATTCCCGAAGAACACCCGCTTATGCACGCGATTGGATATCAGCATGACCTCCAAGGACTCAGGGGTCGTCAACAAAATGTCTGGCGCCTCCTTCAGCACTTTGGCTCTTGTGCCCTGGCTGATGTCCCCATGCCAAAGCGCGCAGGTCCGACCCGCCCACTGGCAGTATTGTTGAAGCCGCAGATGCAGATTGTTGAGGAGGGCTTTCAGCGGACAAACGTAAATCACGCTGAGTCCCGTCCAATTCTCCGTCAACAGCCGTGAGAGGGCCGGGAAGAAGGCTGCTTCGGTTTTGCCTCCTGCCGTGGGGGCAAGCAGCAGGACATGCCGACCGTCGAGAATCGGCACGATGCTGCTCTCCTGCAGAGGCCTCAGTTCACGCCAGCCGAGGGAATTGACGACGTGGTGCTGGAGGGCGGGATGTAAACGGTCGAACGCACTCACACCTTGATATTGATGTCATCCACCGAGCCTGCCGGCGTTGCCGCTTTCTCGGCTTCGTTCAATTCGCTTGGAACCAAGGATGGTGAGTAATCCCGACCCGGATCGAATTCCGGATACTGATCAATCTTGTCCAAAATATCCGCGACCAGCTTCTTCAAAAAGATGCGCGGCGCGATGCCCACCTTGCCACCCAGCTTGCCAGCTATCAGTCCGGCCAGCCGATCCAGAAAAGCCTTGTCCACCAACTGGTGGATACGTTCGCCCCGTGGAGAGCCGTCGGCGAAAATGTTTCGCACCCGGCTGCCCGCCTCGACAAGCCCACCCATGTCGAACGGCTTAAGGCGCAATTGCACAGCGCGCGGATTGTCGAATTTGGGATCGCCACTAAAGTCCACGTGCAGCCGCTGAGCCAATGGCGGCAGTCGCTGAATCCCCTGCGGGCTGTCGAAAAATGCAGGGGTTCCGGTGATGATTAAATACAGTCCAGGAAAGCGTCGGCTGTCGATCTCGTCCATGAGCTGACGAAGAGCGTTCAGTGCCTTGTCACGAACATCGCCGCGCATGCGTTGGAGAGTTTCCGCCTCATCCAGCACCACCACCATTCCCGGGCGCCCCGAATCCCGGAGGACGACAAGCAATCCATGCAGAAATCCAAGGGCTGCGAAATGGTCCACGTCTCCCTTGATACCCGCGGCGCGTTTCGCTTCCATTCCGACATTCGGCTGCCCTCCAAGCCATGCGATGAGTCCATCCGCTACAGGGGCCTCACCTCGGGCCTGAGCGTTGCGATAGCCCCGGAGCGCCATGCAGAAAGCCGGAGCCACGCGGTTGATGGCCGCGAGGCGCTTCTCCAGCAATTCATTGGTCTGCTCCAGCAACGTTTCTGGAGCGGATGTGGCTGCGTCGCCACCGGCCAGGACATCCTCCTCGAGCGCGAAGAACCAGCCGTCAACCAACGCCCGAAATACTCCGTCGTCACCCTCGGTCGAACTCAACCGCTCGATAAGCCGGCGATAGACCGTTTCCAGCCGATGCAGCGGAGTCTCTGTTTCACTGATTTGCACCTCAGCCGTCACGAAACCGGCGCGTTGCGCCCGATCCTGCAGCCAACGAGCCAGGAACGTTTTGCCGCAGCCATATTCACCACGGACGGCTTTGAAAACGCTTCCTCCAGAAGCGACTTGCTTCAGTTCCTCGTCGAATGTGCCTTCAAACCGATCCATCCCCACAGCGAACGCCTCCAACCCTCGGCGGGGAACTGTGCCACGCCTGAGGGCGTCCAGAATTTCGATTCGCCGCTGTGGGCTGATCATAAGTCTTCACCCTATCTCAAATTGTGTCTTCAGGAGTTGCCGGTTCAGGCACACGGTGCCGGACGCCTCCTCGAACGTGATCACCGGATACCCGTCCACATTCATGACCCGCCTCAAACTGGCAACCAATCCGGGAACCCGAAATTCCGGTTGTCCGATTCGTTGCGCCATCGCGGATTTGAGGATGCGGTCGCCACGGTCCTGCAATGCGCCCAGAATGGCACGCAGCAAATCCGGGGAGAGAGCTGTCCGACCGGCCAGTCCCGCCTGCCGTTGGTAAACCGGCGATGCCAGCAGATCCTCGATCCAATTCCGGGCCGCCGCTTGTGCCCGGTGCTCTGCTGCCACGAACAAGGGCAGCTCGCGTTCGATCTTCGTAGCTGCGGCTCCAGCCGAGGGTTCCTCCATTCCTCCCGCCGCTTCTTCCGTCCACCATGACGGCTGGGCAACCGGAGCTGGAACCAAGCCCTTCACATTGAATTCCTGGCGGCTGAATAACGCCACCGGAATTACCACCTCTTGTGGTGACAAACCACCATGATAACCCGCTTTCCTTGAGGTGTAATGGATGCGTTCGCTCCAAGGAGCGATAAAACGGCCCACCGCGAAACCTCCAACCCTTGGTCCCGATACTTCGAGTTCCCCGTTGCCTGCGGCGCTGCCGGTGGAGCGATAACGGTCGGCTTCTCCTCCCACGCGCAGTTCGCCCTGATAATCCAGCACATGTCCATGGTCGCTAGTCAGAACCACGAGGCGGCCGGCAGCCTGTGCAGCATCGAGCAGTCGCGCGAGAACGTGCAAGTGGTTGAGCTTCCACGACAATGAAATCTGGTCGCCTTTGGAAAGCAAGTCATCCACGGCGTTGACCACCGCCGCAACTACCCTCCGCCGCGGTGAACAAATTTCATCGTGCACTTCTTTTGAAAGGCCACCCTCGGCCGGATCCATCAAATCGCTTTTCAGGAATAATCGTGGAGGATGGCTCCGGGAGGAGGCTTCGGCTAGGTCTGCATTGGCGGCAAATCCAGCTACTTCTCCCATGTCAGCATCAATTCGACCGCACAGGAGGGCACGACGTGAATGCTCAGTGACGGTGGGCAAGGCGGCGGCGGCGAGGTGAATTGTTGATTTTCCTTCGAAGTCGGTCATGGCCCAGCCATGCTTGCCAAAATCCACAACCAGCTCCCGGAACACAGCAAAGCTCATCCCGTCTAGGACGATCAGCAGGACCGGTTGAAGAGTTGCCGCCGGCGCTACCACATCACGCAGAATATGCTCGATGGGAATAATCTCTGAACCCGGCGTTGGACTCCACTGGACAAGGGCTTGAGCGAAGTGATGGTTCATCTCCTCCCTCCTCGCGGAGACCGCTTCAAGCAGTCGTGCGTATGCTTGGCCAAGCGACGCGATACTCTCACCCGGATAAAGCGCATACCGCGCCCAATCCTTCT
>JAMCZD010000097.1 GCA_023473405.1 Candidatus Omnitrophota bacterium | reverse complement strand
CGCAGGGGGGTGGCAAGTATGACCAGCCACAATAAACCCATGTTGCCGGAATCGCTGCCCAGGACCGCCGTAAACAGGTAAAACTTTCCGAAGAACCCCGCCAGCGGCGGTATCCCCGCCAAGGACAACATGAATACAAGCATGCAAAGGGACAGCATCGGCGCGCGCCGGCTAAGCCCGGCGAAGTTGGCTAATTTATCGTCCCCAATGTTTTCCGCAACGATGGCGACGATGCCGAAGGCGCCGACAGTGGTTAGACCGTAAATGGTCACGTAATAGATCAGTGAACTAAACCCCTGCTGGTTATCGGCCAGCAACCCGAGCAGCATGTAACCCGCGTGCGCGATAGCGGAATAAGCCAGCAAACGTTTCACGCTCACTTGCGCAATGGCAGCCACGTTGCCCAGCACCATCGACAACGCCGCCATGATCGCTAAAAGCGGTGCCCAACCGGCGATGAAACCGTGCCAGGCGCCGCTGCCCTCAACCCCGTTGAATCCGATCACCATCACCTTCGCCAACAGGAAAAAGCTGGCTACCTTCGAACCGGAAGCGATCAAGGCGGCCGACGACGTGGGCGCACCCTGATAAACATCGGGCGCCCAAAGATGAAACGGCACGGCGGCAATCTTGAAGCCAAGACCGATGACCGTCATGGCAATTCCCACCATGACCAATGGATCAAGCCCGGGCGCCTTGAGATGCGCCGCGATTTGCGTTAACCGGGTCGCGCCCGTCACCCCGTAGATCAGGCTCAGGCCGAACAGCAGGAAAGCGGCTGACATCCCGCCAAATAGGAAATACTTCAGGGCAGCCTCGGACGAAGAAATGCTGGCCTTGGAAAAGGCGGTAAGGATGTAGAGGGACAAACTGGTCAGTTCGAGCGAGATGAAGATCATCAGTATCTGCTCCGTGCTGACCATGAACATGAGCCCTATGGTGGCCAGCAACAGCAAGGCGAAATACTCGCCCACATGCGTGGTGAAACGGCTTTCCAGTGACAGCAAGGCGGTTGCCACGGTCAATAACAACAAAACCGGCTTGATGAACCGGGTCAGGCCATCCACCACCCACATCCCGTCAAGCAGGCTTGCCGGCTGGGGCAGAGCCAATACCCCCCATATTGCCGCCACGCACCCGGCACACGTTATTCCTGCCGCCACGGTCATCCGTCGCCCTACCGTTTGCAGGCGCATCACACCCAAATCAACCGCCAGCACCAGCAACACCGTCAGTGCAAGGATGGTTTCGGGCAGCGCCAGCTTCAATATCTCGAGGTAACTCATGCCCGACCCCCTTTCACCAGGGCCTGCATCCAAGGCGCGTTAAAGCTCGGTATGATTAGGTCCAACAACAGCCGCGGATATAACCCTATTAATACGGTGGTCGCCATCAGGATGGCGGCCCCCAAACGTTCGGGTATCGAGATCGCCTCGAGCGGATGCGCCGAAGGCGATGGCGAAACCGGGTGATCGCCGAAGAAGGCCTTTTGTATCACCCGCAACGTATAGGCAACCCCGATCACGATGCCCAACCCGGCCAACAACGCATATGCCGGAAAGGAATGCCACGCCCCTATCAGCACTTGCAGTTCAGCCACAAATCCACTGAATCCCGGCAACCCCATCGAGGCCATGCCGGCCACAACGAATGTGAAAGCGGCATACGGAAGCAGGCGATGCAGGTTCATGCCCTGCAAAACCGCCAATTCACGCGTGTGGGTCCGGTCATACACCATGCGTCCCACTACGGCGAACAGCAGGCCGGCGATGATGCCGTGCGAGAACATCTGCAGCACGGCCCCGCTCATGCCCACTTGCGTCAAGGTCATCAGCCCCAGCAGGACGAACCCCATGTGGCTTACGCTCGAATAGCCGATCACGAATTTGAAATCTCTTTGAACCAGGGCAACCGTTGCCCCATAGACAATCCCGATCACCGCAAGCAATGCAATCAAATGCTGCCAGGCCGCCAGTCCAGCCGGGAACAGCGTCATCGCCACCCGCAAAGCCCCGTACGCGCCCAACTTCATCACCACCCCGGCGAGCAGCATCGAGGCCGCCGTCGGCGCTGCCACGTGGCCGGTCGGCGCCCAGGTATGAAATGGCCATAGACCCGCCAGAATGGCGAACCCGACGAAGACCAACGGGAAGGCCCACTTTTGAAACGAAACGGGGAATTGATATTGCGCGAGCTCGACCAGGTTAAACGTGTGCGCTCCGGCAACGATGTACGCCGCCACCATGCCCAACAACACCATCGCGCTTCCCACAAATGAATAGAGGGCGAGCTTCATTGCCCCGTATTCCTTGTTGGTCGATCCCCAGATCGAGATGAGAAAATACTTGGGAATGATGGCAATCTCGTAAAAAACAAACAGAAGAAAGAGATCAAAACTCAGGAACACACCGTAAACACCCCCGATCAACACCAGGTAAAAGGCGAAAAACTCCTTCTCCCGATTCTTGATGTTCCACGAGAACAGTATCCCCACCACCGCCGCTATGCCGGTCAGCAGCAGGAGCGTGAGACTGATGCCGTCAACGGCCAAGTCAAATCGTATGCCCAACGAAGGTATCCAGTCCTTGGTGGTAACGGTTTGAAGACCCGAACCCGGCCGGTAATGCATGGCCCCTTCCAGCGCAAAGGCAAATCCCACAAGGGCGGTCAGCAAGGCAATCACGCGGGCGGCGCCGCTGAACCGGCGCGGCAACAACATCAGGACCAACACACCAATGAATGAGATATAAATAGTCCAGGCAATCATGGCTTAGTGGGTCAAGTGCGATACCATCTGCAGCACCGTGGGATTGGTCATCTTGATTATAAGCTGAGGATAAATGCCAATAAGAAACATCAAGGCAATCACCGGCGACACCATCCAGCGTTCCCCGGCGCTCAGATCGGCCAGACCGGTCCATTTCTGATTCAGCGGACCGTGAAATACGCGCTGTAAAATGATTAACAGGAAAATGGCGGTTAACAACAGGCCCAACACCGAGCCGGCAGCGGCCCAACTGGCCAGTGAAAAGGAACCTTTGAATATCAGAAACTCGCCCACGAATCCGTTCAATCCCGGTAAACCCAGCGAGGAAAAAATGGCAATGCCCATCAGCCCGCAGAAAACCGGGGTCACCTTGCGCAATCCGCCGAAATCATTCAGGCCGCGCATGCCACCCGCGCGGCGTTCGAGCAGGCCGATGAAACAGAACAAGGCCGATGCACTCAGCCCATGATTGAACATTTGGAGCAGAACGCCATTCAACGCCGCCGCCTTTTCCGTGGTCCACTGGGCCTCGCCGATGGTGAATTTCATGGCGGCGAAGATGCCCAACATGCAGTAGCCCAGGTGGTTGATCGACGAATAGGCAATCGTCCGCTTCAAGTCCGTTTGCGCCATGGCCGCCCACGCCGCGTAGACGATGGTGATTACCGTCAGCCACAGCAACGGCGTCAGGACCATCCGCATCTGCTCTGGAAACAGGGGCATCAATATCCGCAGAAAACCGTATACTCCCATTTTGGACATGACCCCCGTCAGGACCATGGACGTGCCGGTCGGCGCCTCCGCATACGCGGCCGGCAGCCAGGTGTGGAAAGGCACCAACGGGACCTTGACCGCTAATCCGAGAAACACCCCCAAAAAGATCAGCATGGCGGCCGACCCTTGCTGCCAGCCAAGCCGATTCGCCAGCGCGGCGGCCAATTGGCCGCTCCTCCCCAGTCTGGCTAGCTCGACAAAATCAAAAGTGCCCGTCGCCAAGAAAATGGCCTGAAACGCCAGTAGCATCGCCACGCTGCCCACCAATGTGTAAATGAAAAACTGGGTGGCCGCATACGACCGGCGCGGACCGCCCCACAGCTTGATCAGGAAAAATGCCGGGATAAGGCTCAGCTCCCAAAAAATGAACCAATGGAAAAAGTTCAACGCTGTGAACGTCCCGAACAAACCGGCTTCCAAAAACAGGAATAAGGAATAATGGGACTTGGGATAGCCTTCGCGCGGTCCCGGCGCGAACAGCGCAAACGGAACCACCGCCGCCGTCAGCAACACCATCAACAGTCCCAAACCGTCAATCCCCAGGAAATATTCAACTCCTATGGACGGAATCCAGACATGCCTTTCAATCCGTTGTAGGCCACCGGCCGGATTGTGGGTGAACCACAGCCACAAGACGGAAGCTAGCGACAGCAGGCTGAAACCCAGTCCTATACCGCGCGCCCATTTCTCTTTGTCCTGCTTCAGGCAAGCGATAACTATCCCCCCCACCAACGGGGTCAGGGTTAGAATGGTGAGAAAATACGGGCACTGGCTCATAATCCACCTCCCCAGACTAACAGCAGCACCAGGATCGCCATGGCTACCCCAATGACCCGCAGGTAGTTCTGCACCTGGCCATCCTGCAGACTCGATAACAAACCGGCCGATTGCCGCAGGTTGCGGCAACTGGTGTCAAAACCGAGATTCACCACATACTCGTCGGCAAATCGGTTGAGCCAGGAAAAACCCAACGCAACGTATGTCACTACCCGTATGCACCCTTCACAAACCGTTCGCTCGAACCACGAACAGATCTCTCCTAACCGAAATGTACCCTTGATCACGGTGGCCGCGTAAATTTCGTCTACCCGGAACTTCTCGCGCAACAGCCCGAAAACCGCCGGTTGAACCCGTTCCAATGGATCAGCAGCCTCGGCCTTCGTGGCCGGCTTCAGTCCATACAACCACCAGCCGAGTCCGATCCCGCCGGCAACCATCAGCGTGGAAAGCAGCATCAACCCCAGCACTTCCCCCTCGAACAGTTGTCCGAAGCGAAAGGTCGCATGCTGCCCGGTCAAGAAATCCTGGAACCACGGCCAGGCGGGCGTTCCCAATAAGCCCAGCAAAATCGCACCGGCCGCCAGTATCTTCAGCGGGGTCGTCATGACCGCCGGGCTTTCATGCGGCATCTTATTCTGCCGCTTGTTGCCATGGGCGCTCCGATAGTCCCCATAGAACACGTAACAAACCTGGCGGGTCATATAAAAAGCCGTCAGAAACGCCCCGATGAGTCCCAGAAAGAAGGGGCCCTTGGACACCGGCCAGGCAAAGGCCGAATGCAGGATATCGTCCTTGCTCCAAAAACCCGAGAAAAACACCGGAACTCCGGCAAGCGCCATCATGCCAATCGCGTAGGTGGCGAAGGTGGCCGGCATGTACTTGCGCAACCCACCCATCCGCCTGATGTCCTGCTCCTCGTGACAACCGTGAATGACCGAACCGGCACCGAGAAACAGCAGGGCCTTGAAGAAGGCGTGCGTGATCAGATGAAACACTCCTGCCGCATAACCGCCCACCCCCAGCGCCAGCATCATGTACCCCAATTGCGATACCGTCGAGTAAGCCAAAATGCGCTTGATATCGGTTTGCGCCACGGCAATGCACGCCGCAAACACCGCCGTAATGGACCCCACCCAGGCCACCACAGTCAATGCCCCCGAGACCTCCGCACCACCGCCCGAACTGGCGTTCAACAAAGGAAAAACACGGGCCACCAGAAACACACCCGCCGCCACCATGGTCGCCGCGTGGATCAACGCGCTGACCGGTGTCGGACCTTCCATGGCGTCGGGCAGCCAAACGTGCAATGGCACTTGGCCCGATTTGCCGACCGCGCCGCAGAAAATCAAAAGCCCAATCGCAGTCGAGATCGCCATGCCGCTTATGGTTGTTTGGGTAACCATACTTGTCAGCGCCGTAGCTTCGAGGCAACCGCGGCCATGGTCGTAGAACAACAAGGTGCCGCTTTGCCCGTAGAGCCAAAGTATCCCAAGAAAGAAACACACGTCCCCTATCCGGGTCGTGATAAAGGCCTTCGTCGCCGCCGCCGCCGCGCTCGGTTTGTGATACCAGAAGCCAATCAGCAGATAGGAGGTCAACCCAACCAACTCCCAGCATATGAACAGCAACAACAGGCTGTTGGCCATCACCAAGCCTAGCATGGCCGAACCGAACAGGGCCAGAAAACAGAAAAACCGCGTAAAATTGGCATCCTGTTCCATATAACCGACGCTGTAGATGAATATCAGCAAACCTACCGTGCTCACCATGACCAGCATCACCGCCGTCAGCGGGTCCAGCAGCCAGCCCAGCCAAAGCCATTGGTCGCCCATTTGGAACCAGCGGAAATTATGGAAATCGCGCCATATGCCCCCGTGCGCCGGGGCATGCAGCGTGGTCAGAAAGGCATCCCAGGAAAGCAAACACGCCAGCGCCATCGAACCGATTGCCAGGGCGGCCGCGAACCGGCGATGCGGTTGCTTGGTTACGGCCAACACCGCCGACGCAAGCAAGGGCAATACCGGGATCAACCAGAGATTTGATGAAATCCAGCTCATCCTTTCAACGAATCCATTCGGTCCAGGTTGGTTGTCTTGTAATGGCGATAGATGGCAATGATCAACGCCAGGCCCACCGCCGCTTCCCCGGCCGCTATCGCGATCGAGAACAGCACAAACATCACCCCCGCCAACGGTTCGGTCCCGGGATGAAAACGCCAAAAGGCAATGAAATTCAAATTGGCGGCGTTGAGCATCAGCTCGATCCCGATCAGGACCATGATGGCATTGCGCCGCGACAAGGCGCCAGCCAGGCCGATGCCAAACAACAGGGCGGACAATACCAGGTAAGCTTTAAGGGGAATCATCTCGTTATGGGTTTCAGTTTTCTATTAGGAACCAGTCCTGATCCTTGGTTCTCTATCCTCGCTTGTCCTCGGGCATGGCAATGATCACCGCCCCGATCATGGCCGCGGTCAGGAGCAATCCAACGGCCTCCAAAGGCAGGACATATTCCGTCATGAGTTTCTGGCCGATATCGGCTACCGAAGCGGCAGGCGGAACGGGCACCCCCGGCGGGATGGATGACGCAAGGATGCTGGCAATCAAACAACCCGTTGCCAACCCCGCAATCCCCACGCCAACCAGCCACGAGGGCGATGCCAATCGACCAGCCTTAGCCCATTCGCTGTTCCGCGTCAGCAAGATGGCGAACACGATCAAAATGGCCACCGCGCCGACGTAAACGAGGATTTGGGCAAAGCCGACGAACTGGGCGCCCAGCAACAGGAAAAGGGCAGCCAGACTGGCCAGGGTAACCATCAGCCACAGCACGGCGTGCACCAACTTGCGCACGAGCATGGCGGCCAGTCCCCCTATAACAATCAAGGCGGCGATGATAAAAAAGGCGGCTTGCATCAACTGGCGTAATGATAAGTTCGCGGTTTGAGTTCCCGGCTCTTCATCCAGGTCTTCTCGAGCCACACAAAGGCCAGCACAATCAGTAACGCGCAGACTAGCCAGCGGAGCGGCCCGGGCCAACCTGCTGTGAACCGCCATATGACCGCCACCCCAATGTTAATCAGCGCCAAGGGCAGCAAACATTTCCAGGCGTAGTTCATCAATTGGTCCATGCGCAATCTAGGCAGTGTGCCGCGTAACCAGATAAACACAAAAAGAAAGATAAATAATTTCCCGAAAAACCACAAAAACGAAGGGACCCACCCGAGATACGGCAGCGGCGCGTGCCACCCGCCCAGGAAGAGCGTGATCGCCAGGCCGCTGATCGCGAACATGCCGAAATATTCGCCCATGAAGAAAACGGCGTACTTGAAGCCGGAATACTCGGTCAAAAAGCCGGCTATGATCTCCGATTCACCCTCCGGCAGGTCGAACGGCGACCGGTTCGATTCCGCAATGGCGGCGATCATGAACACCACAAATCCAGCCAATCCCCACGGCGCGAAGATGTTCCAACGCGGTATCACTCCCCACCAGTAACCGCCCTGCGCCGCGACGATCTGCACCAGTGACAGCGACCCGACCATCATGACCACCGTCACCGTAGAAAGGACCAGCGGAATCTCGTAGCTGATCATCTGCGCAATAGCGCGCATGGCGCCCAACAACGAGTACTTGTTGTGCCCTGACCATCCCGCCATGAACACCGCCAACTCCGATGCCGCACCCACCGCAAAGAAGAATAATACGCCCGCGTCCAAATTGATCGGCACCAGGCCTTGTCCATAAGGAATCACCGAAAAGGCCAGCATCACCGGCGCCACCAACACCAAAGGGGCGAGAAAATGCACCACCCGGTCCGCCGCGCGCGGAACCACATCCTCCTTGATCAGCATCTTCACCGCATCGGCCATCGGCTGCAACACGCCGTAAGGCCCCACCCGGTTGGGACCAGGGCGGTTCTGGATGCGCCCCAGGCCCTTGCGTTCGATCAAGGTCGCCACGGCAAAGAGCGCCCCAAACACCGCGATCAGCACCGCTATGGTTATCAGGCTCGAGATGACAAACTGCCACGGCCCGGGCAACCAGTGCACAATCGTCTGCTTCAAGCGCACCAGCCATTCGTCGGGGTTCGCCAGCAACAGCATATGGGGCAAACAAGTAATCATCGCCATAAACGTCATTGAACCGCCCGGATCGAAATCAACCTACCGGGACCAGTTTCTCAGGGGCGTGTTTGGGAGGACTTGCCGGCGCCGCGCCGGCACCTGCTTTTCGCTGGGCGGCCAGTTGGCGTTCCTTGGCCAGTTGCGCATCGACGAGTGTCGCCTCGGTGGGATGAATCTTGTGGTAATAATCGTTTGGTTTGGCAAGGTCTTGTTTATGCAGCAGAAGGTTGCTAAACCGATCGCCGGTGCTCAGCTCGAATTCCTGGTCCATTTTAATGGCGTCAAAGGGGCAAACCTCGACGCATATTTGGCAGCTCATGCAGGTGGAAATGTCAATGTCAAATATCTTGGGATGCTTCTGCAGTTTGCCGTGGGCGTCCCGCTCCGGCACGATATAGATGCACTGGGGCGGACATTCCTTCTCGCAAATCTTGCAGGCTACACAGCGTAATCCTTTCTCCGTGTCCGCGCCGTCGAAAACCAGGAAAGGAAAGTTGCGATTGTTTTCCTTAAGCGGCACCCGCTGCTCGGGATATTGGATCGTAACAAACCGGGCGGGATCGTGGTAACTTCCGAAGAAGTTCCGTGCCGTTTCGACCATGCCTTTGATGATGCCTTCGCCTAGCATAAGCGTTTAACGGTCTACCTCACCCAGCACAATATCGACGCTGCCCAGGATGACGACCACATCGGCAACGGAGTGCCCCAGGCACATGTCTTCGAGAATCGTCAGGTTGATCAGACTGGGAGGCCGCACACGGTAACGCAACGGGCTCACCGATCCATCGCTGATCAAATAAAAGCCCAACTCGCCTTTGGGCGCCTCAATCCGGCCGTAAGCCTCGCCGGGGTTCGGTTTAAAATTGCGCAATTTGGACTTTGGATTGAGGATCGGACCGGTGGGGATGTCCCGCAAAGCCGCTTCGAGTATCTTGAGCGACTCGCGCATCTCGAGCAACCGGATCATGAGACGATCGTAACAATCGCCGTGGTCTCCCAACGGCACCCGAAAATCGAACCGCGGGTAGAACCCATAGCCGTCCACCTTGCGCACGTCGTAATTGACTCCGCTGGCGCGCAGCATCGGGCCAGTCACGCTGGCGTTGACGGCCAATTCCTTGGATAAAACGCCGATGCCCTGGGTGCGGGCCATCAGGATTTCATTGCCGGTCAGCAAGGCCTCGAATTCGTCCAGGAACTGTGGAAAGTCCGCAACCACGCGGCGGGCCTGCTCTAGCCAGCCCGGCGGAAGATCGACGCGGCACCCGCCAAACCGCATGTAATTGCACATCATGCGCGACCCGCTCAGCGACTCGAACAGATCGAGTATCTTTTCCCTCTCGCGAAAGGCGTACATGAGCGGAGTGCCCATCGCCCCCATGTCCTGAAGCAGGAAGCCCACAAGGCAGGCATGATTTTGCAGCCGGGTCAATTCCGCCGTGATAATCCGAATATATTCAGCCCGATCCGGCGGCGCCAGGCCCACTAGCTTCTCGACGGCCAACGCATACGCCCAGTTGTTGGTCATCGAACAGAAATAATCGAGCCGGTCGGTGTAAGGCATCGAACCGATATAGCTGGTCTTTTCGGCGATCTTCTCGTGATTGCGGTGCAGATAACCAAAGACCGGCTTCAATCGCGTCACCGTCTCGCCATCCAGGACCACATCCATGCGGAAAACCCCGTGCGTCGAAGGATGATGCGGCCCCATCGACACCTCGAGGAGTTCGCTTGGCATTTGGGGGATCGAGGCGGATTGCTCGAGACCCAGCGGCAACGGACGGCCTTTATCGTCGCGGACCAGGTCAACCATTGCGCGTGGACCAATTGATGAACTACGCCTGGAAATGTTTGCTGCCCTTGGCGCTGATTAACATTGGGGTGGCGGTCATATGG
>JAMCZD010000510.1 GCA_023473405.1 Candidatus Omnitrophota bacterium | reverse complement strand
ATATGACGGAGACGTCCGCCAGTTCCACCGCCCGCTTACCGGCAATGGCTTGGGCCTTGCAGTTGATGGTATCGCCAAGGTTGAATGGGATTTGTGGCGTAAATGATGCCGCCTTGAGCCGCCCCCATGTGATCATGTAAATCTCCGCCCCGGCGGCATGAACTTCTCGGATGGTATCGAGCTTCTCGCGGTCAATGGTGATCGTGTACTGACCGGGCGCTGTCAGAGTCGGGGACCAAAACGCCATGATCTCGTCGTCAACGAATAGGAGCCAGTACAAGCCGGTAGGATCGGGCTCGTCGATCTCATCGGGCATGTCATCGAATTCCGAATCTACCGTAATCGAGATAGGGCCGTTGTCGTCCTCCGTCATGGCACTATCGAGTGTCGCGTGGATTGCGAAGGCGCCGATGGTCGTAACGTAGCGGTAATCCAGCACACCGGCTGGGGCGACGTAAATAGCCGCCGCGATCGTCATTGCCGTGGGCCTCGATGCCAGGACGGCCAGGCAGGGGAATTTGGCGTCGTTCTGCGACACATTGCCGCCCTGGTTTTGGCTTGGCATCTCGATCAACCGGATTTGGGTGAAGTCGTGAGGATAGGGATTGGCCTGCGGCGGGGGCGTGTAGGCCGCCGGCGTGTAGGTCTGCGCGTAAAGGTAGCCGCGGTCAACCTCGAACTGGATAGTTGCCTCGGGAGTGTGGGGATCGGAGTAGTCGATAGCCGTGCAGCGGCAGGGGAGTTGTGTCAGGCCATAGCCGGCATAGGTGATGTAGAATCCACCGCCAAGCGTAAGGCCCTGGAGCTTGCTCTTGCGGATTTTGAGCGTGCCGGTGATCTGCGGCAGGGACAGGGCCTTGGCCGCGATGCGCGCCACCTTGTCGGCCAGGTCGTGCGTCGTGATCCAGGGCCGGTCAAGGGCCTGCTGGTTTGGATTGCCCAGGGTCTGCAGGTTGCCGGCGCTATTCGCCGCCAGGGCGTCCGGCTTGTAATCGGCTTGGCTGTTGGTGTAGGAGAGCCGGATGTCGTTTTTCGCCAGGGCTGGACTCGGAATTTCGATCTCGGGAAGGTCGGTCAAACACGTCTCGTCAATAACCGGCAATCCAGCGCCCGTGATTTCCCGACTCAGGCCCAAGGTAATTTTGCCGTCGTTCGTCGAGGCATACCAGGCGTCGAAATAGGCGAGTATTTGGAGTAGGACCTGATCGAATGGCTGGCCCCTGTCGATAATCGGGGAAAGTCCGAGTTCCTCCGTGGCCAGTTGCGCCCGAGTCGCCTCAATGCCTGTTTGGTCCAGGTCGGTGTCGACCAGGCCCAGGCCGTACCGGGTATTGGTCATGGCCTCGACGATGGCATTGGCAAGGTTGACGTCATTGCCGATGGCCGCCGGCGTGAGCCAGGCGAATTCGGGATTGCGGGAGACTATTACCTCGATGTTCGGGACGTTCGTGCGGTTGTAGCCCAGGTTCTGGTTGAGCGACACCAAATAGCATTGCCCGGCATAAGCCGGGTGGTCCTCTGCCACGTTGGGCTCAACGACCGCGCCGGTGGCCAGGGTGGCCAAGAGCGGATCGATAGTCTGAGTCTCGGTCCCCCAATAGAACCGCCATGAGCCATAGCCGGTGACGGTGATGGTGATGTAGTCCTCGCCAACGCCCCGGCTGACCGGACCTTCCCAGACCATGACGTCGTCGAAGTAAATCGCATGGATGGCATCGACTGGACCATGGCAGACCAGCGCCGCGAAGGCGCAATAGTAGTAGTAGCCGATGGTGATGTCCTCATCCTTGGCGTCACGCTTTACTTCAAGGTAGCCCTGATTGAATGGCTGGGTGATGAAGGTGACACCGATGCGTTGCCGTCCATAGACCACCGGGAGGACGCGGCCTTGTTGCGCTGTGTCGAGGCGCTCCGGGGCCAGGCCAAGGGGCTGCTGGCCGGGCTGCGGATAATCGGTATTGCCAGATGAGAAACTCATGATGCCTTGGTTATTGGCCGCCAGACGGCTTGCAGGCGCTTGCCCCAGGTCGGGTCGTCGAGTCGGCTGAAGATTACGCCCGCCTTCTGGCAGCAATGAACAAAGTTGTCGCGCTCGATGTAGATGCCGACGTGATGAATGACTTTGCCCAAATTGAAGCCCAGGAGGTCGCCGGTCTTGAATGGCGCGGTTGCGAGTCTAAATAGCCGGGTGGCGATCACGAATTGAGCCACGGCGGATAGGTCGAGATGTGCCCCGCTGCCGATGTGGTACGGAGGGAAAACGATGTCTGCGGGAAGAATGCCCGCCTTCTGATAAATCGCCAGGGCAAGGTTCACGCAATCCACACCGTCGCCCTTGACCTTGGCGTGCGCGCGAAATGGCGTTGCCAACCAAGACTGTGCTTCTCGAATGATAACTTCAGGATTCATCTTGCTTCAGTAACCAAGCCGCCATTCGACACCAGTAGCCCATGAATTTGATGCTCTCGGCGGCTTCCTTCTTTCCGGCCTTTTTGAGTTCAGCTTTCCTTTCGTCCCAGGCGACGGCCAGCCGATGCAGCTTGTTGATGGCGTTTTGGAATTCATTCGGATTGCTCATTTCTTGTTGCCGGTGGAAGTGTTCGCCTCGATTGCCTTAACACTCAGGTTTGAGGGTGCCAGGACGTGTCCGCCCCAACGGCTGAAATTCTCGAACTTGGCTTTGCATGTGGCCGCGGTGCCGTCGCACCCGGCATAGACCGTGATGCTGTCGCCTACCTCAGCGTCAGCCAGCGCATAGTCCACCTGGACGGTCATTTCGCCGCCCGATACCGCCGTCGAGGTTTCGATGTTCCGAATCTCCAGATATTGGCCAGCCCCCACCTGAAGCCACCCCAATGCGGCGTAATTTTCGGCCCAGGCTTCGGTGATGCCTTCAACCGTGATCGACCGGCCCGAAATGGATTTGATCGCGCCTGTGGCCTGATAGTTGGTCGTGAGTATGCCGCACGAGGTGCTGAACAAAGCATAGTTGCAATGAGGCTGAATGAAGAAGCGCGGGAAGGTCCGGCCCAGGGCCGCAACGATTGCTTGGCATTCGGCGGTGATGTGCCGGCCTTTGAGCTTCACAGTTTCGACCAGGCCCTTCCAAATGGTGGTTCGGGTGTCAGGGGTAGCATAGTCGATCTCGTAAATCGTGAGCCAAAGGGGCATTGAAGGATGATAGGGCAGGAAGCGGGTGAGCGGATTGCCTTCTTCGTACCATGCCTCCAGCGTCACGGAAGATTGGCCTTGCGACAGCGATTGGCTATGGCCGCCATGGTCGATCGGAGCCGTGAGGAATGCCACTCCGCTACTGGTCACGTCCTGGTTGAGGCTGGTGAACCGCCAATAGATCGCCGGCGAAGTGGCTAGGGAGAATTCATAGAGATAGACTGGCTGCTGTCCGGTCTCGATGGCCGCATACTCTTTGGTCAACTCGATGACTCGCAGCGGGACCGCCGCTCGATTGTCGGCAACAAAATCGAACTCGATGTCGTCGGATGCGAGCCGGACGTAAAGGAGGCGATTGACGGACCAGCTCGGGTCCACCGCATTCGCCAGACCTGAGTCGAGCGTGACGATTTCAGTGCCGTCACCGTTGTCCTCGATCTTGCTGATCTTGGCGTATTGCGTGGTGGCGCCTGCCTTCGTGAATACCAGGTATGCGCTGGCGGCATCCGAATACCAGTCGGTCCAGTTCTGGTCGGCAATCGTAAACGAAGAAGCGTCTACGCCGGCATTGACTGAACAGGTCGTGAAAGGCGAGGGTAGCCAGAAGCCGGTGAGCCGGCCCTTGAGACCGTCAACGAAGTCCTCGAAGTCCATGATCTCGGATTCATCATTGAGCCAGACCGAGAACTGAATTCCGGCAATGGTGAAGTCCTGGAGCGGTTCATGGCGCGGGGCTGCAAAGCCGAGAAGCAATTCGTGGAGATCATAGGAAAAGGTCTTGGCGGTCGTTTGTGACCAGTCTATCGGGATCGGGAAAATGGGCCTGGAGAGATAGTCGCTCATGGGGTCCGCTGATAGAGTATGTTGAGCCCAAGGCCCTGGCTGAGCCAGAATTTGGTGTCGGTGAGCGGATGCGGTTCGAGGTCACCAGACTCGGATTTCCAGAGCATCGAGTAGAGTTCACGCATCGCCCCCGCTGTCCAATATTGCCAAACGGTGTCGCCGTAGGCCGTAACGGTGAATCCCATCGTCTCCGCGTAAAGCTCGAGTTCGCGACGGACAACGGTTTGATGGTCGGCTATTTGCTGCGCCGTCAGCAGTCCGTTCGGATTCTGGTCCTCATACAGACCCCAAAAGTAGCCCGAGCCGAATGAGTACCAAGGCGGCATGTCCGAGCCGTCATAGCCGGGGATATATTGCGGCTGCGTGTCCGGGCTGGCTGCAGCCGCTGAGGCAAGCGGCTCCTGGATGGCGAGCTTGACGCGGGATATTGAGTCACTCAGGGCCTGGCAGTCCCCTACTGAGAGAGTACCGGCAATGGCCGGGTAAACAGCATGGCCGGTGTAGTTGCCTTTCAGGGCATCTTGCCAGTGAAGGGTTTGGCCGGTGGTTTCAGCGTCGAGAACGACAACCTCATAGGTATCTGGCCGGACGAAAAAGGCCAAATCGCCAGGTGACCAGGTCCATGCGCCCAAGGTCGTGACCTGGTCAACTATTGGCGTATCGCTCGGAAGTCGCTGCGGTCGCGGCCAGAGCGGACAGACGGCGCGCCCCGATTTCAGGGCTGCTTCGATCCTGGCGTTGAGTTGGGCGCGGTCCTGGATCGACCAGGATAGCACCGAGAATTCGAGCCGTTGAAGCGGTGTGGTCCGGCATACCGATCGGTCCTCCGAACCATTTACCCCGCCGGCAATCTTGGTTGCCCACGACCTGGTAAGGCGCGGCGGATCGGACCAGTCGAGCGGGTCTCCAAAGATGATGCAATCGTTGATGGTGGGAAGGCTCATGCGCGAAGTCCAATGGCGTTCTTATTCCCGGCGATGGTGTTGATGATGATCTTCTGTCCCGCCCGGCTGGTCAGGAAGTCCTGAAGCTCACGCGGGTCCTTGAGTATGGCCACGTGGACCGGAGCCGGCGCCACGCTGATATTGCCCATGCCCTGCCGCCCGTCGAGAGGCGTCACCAGGCCGCCGCTGGCGTAGCCGAAGCGGGCTGATGGGTTTGCCAGGCGCAAGTCCGCCAAGGATGGCTGAGGTATCCTCATGCTGTTCAGGGCATCGAAAAAGCCCGCGCCGTAATGTTGGACTGCGGCGGACCTGACTATGTATTCGCCGGTCGCTATGGCGGCGATGCGATTATCTCGCGCCGATGGAGCGCCCGGGACTAAGCCGCCTTCGGCCATGCCGAACAAGGGGAAGAAGGTCATGCCAAGTGCCATTCGGATGCCACCAATGACCGCCATTTGGACAGCCACTTGGATGAGCGATTGCAGTATCATGCGCCCCACTTCGAGGAACATTTGCCCCCACGTCTTTGTCCCTTCAATCAACCCCATGATCCCATCCGAGATGCCGTTGATTGCGGAGCCGACAACACCAGTAAGGGTTTGTGCCACAATGGCGGCGCGTGATTGGACTTGATTCGTCCAGTTTTGGAATGATGTAACTCCTTGGGACCATGTATCAGGTGGAGGCTGCTGCCGTTGAAGTTGGTATTTCTTGGCCAGAAGCTGATTCTCCTTTTCCCGAAGCTGGGTCAGTTGCAATTCGAGTTGCAGGTCCTCTTTGTTCAGGCTGAGGAATTGTTTAGCCTCTTCCGGATGCCCCCAAGGATCGAGCTGCGCGAGCCCGTTCTGGATGTCGGATTGCTGGTCCTGAGCGACAATGATGTCGGCCTGGATTTGGGATCGTTCTTTGTCAATCTGGAAAATTTGACTGCTGATGGCCAAGAGGGATCGCTGCCTTATCTGCTCCTCACCGAGTAGAGCATTGCGGCTCTGTTGCGCGCCCCACATTTCGAGTTCCGATTGTTTCTCTGAATTCCGCGCTGCTTCGATTTGCCGTTGAATGGCAGCGGTCTGGTCGTCGCCCAGGATGGGGTAGCTCGATGCAGCCCCGCCTGTGCCAGGCGTTTGATTGGGTTGTGAATAGGGCGACGGCCCAAGGGCGGCGTTCAGGGTCGAAAGCTGATCGGCGTAGTCCTTGAGGTCGATTATGCCAAAGGCGTTACGTAAGTTCAGCCAGGCTATTTGGGCCTTGTAGATGGCTTTGATCAGGTGGTTTTCGATCGTGTCGCCAAAGATGTTGATTTGCCCGATTGCCTTGCCTAGTTCGAAACCGGCGATAGATACGCCAAGGGCCAAAAAGGCTGCGCCGCATGATTTGATCCCCAAGGTAAGTCCATTGAAAAGAGTCGGGGCAGATTGAAAGGCGGCAAAGAATTGCCCGGATGCTCCGGTTAACAGGACAACAATGCTTCGGAATACGTTTGCAGCGGTGGAAATGCCGGAGAAGGCTATCTTGAGCGCTAATAGCGCGGCGGTGATGGCTGCGAGTGCCGGCAGCATGGAGCCGGCCAATTGGCCTGTCACTGATCCCAGACTTCCGAGGAAGACCTGGAGGGATGGATTCACATTATTGAGTGAGTTGTATATCCGGATGAGAGCCTCGTTGAATCCGTCCAAGAATTTGTTGATAGGCTCCAAGGCGACAAAAGCCAGGGCCTTGCGCGTATTATCGTATAAGACAGACAGTTCACCAAGGGGCCCCTTGGCGCGCTGCATCGCCTCGGCTTGCCCCTCGACGGATGCGCTGAGCTGGCTTATTAGGTCGTCCATGTCCCTGGCCACAATATTGAACTGTCCGACCTTAATCACTTGGCCGTCCAACGCTGCCCCCAGAGCTCGAGCCGCTTCCAATGGCTTCTGCCCCATGGCCGCGCTCATGTCCAGAACCAGGGGTGTCAATTGGCGGGCCTGATCGGCGGTGGCACCCAGTGAGAGCAGGACGCTCTGGATGGCCATTACCATATCATTGCTGGTCCCCGTCAGTAATTCGAGTGAATTGGCCTGATCGATGAAAGTGCGGGCTATTTCTTCCGATGTGTTTCCAGTGGTTACCAGGGCCTGCGATAGCCTTGCTTGGGCGGCTATCTGCGCCTCGGCATCCTGCAGGCCGGCGCGGATTTGTTGCGCACTTACAAATCCAGCAGCGTACCTTAAATATCTCTGGATCTCTAATGAACCATTACTGAGCGACTTATTATAGGATTGCCAATTCGCCACATGCTGGGTCAATGCTTGATTTATTTGTCCAAAGCCGGAAACAACCGCACCGGCTCCTTGCATCAAAAGCTTGATTATGACGGATGTTTCGGCCATATTTAGTTCATGATTCTGGGTTTATTAGCGGTTTTGGCATTGCCTTTCATGCTGGGGCTGATGGTCGTGTGCGTATCGATGCTCTGGTCGGGGCTGCCCTGGTGGGGCTTTATCCTGGCCATGATCTTCCTGATTGCTAATTTGATCGCATATGCCATTGAGCATCCATTGTCCGGTCATAAGTGATCATCTCCTGATAGCCTGCGCCATTAGGCGTCGATTTTGACGCCTGGCGACAACCTGCTTCTCAGCATCCTCTCCTGAATTGATTGTGGCCATGAGGCGCTTCTGATGTGCCTTCATGATCGCCTGTCCTTCCTTGTCGATGCAGGCCGCAATAGCCGCGTAATTGGCCTGCATCTGCATGAGGACCGCCTCGGCCCTATCCCTCGAGGCGGCCTGAGCGAGCATTTCAAGTTGCGGGATCGAATGCTCGCATACCTCAGCCAGGGTCAGACCGGTTTGGACGGCAATCCTGGCGGTGAATTCGTCGAGCGCAATGCCTGGTCCAGGATTTTGTCCATGAGCCCCGGCATTATCCTTTCGCGACGGGCCTTCGACCTCGCCGCGTATTGGGCCAAAAAATCCAGGTTGAGCTTTTCGCCGAGCTCGAGGATTTTAAGGAAACTATCGGCGGCTAGGCTGTCCGACCATCCGGCAGGATTCTCGCAGAACAATTCCACGGTTTTGGCTTCATCTTCGAACACTGCCTGATAACGCGGAAGGTCCTTGATCGGCAGTTGCCGCACTTTAACGACTTCGCTGGTCCCGTCAAGATGCGTAACCTCGATTTCCTGGCCGCCTAAGAGGGTGGTAGTCGGGTTCATGGCTTACTCCGCGGTGTAGATGGTCCCCACGGTGTCGGTGACCCTGACGGTCAAGGTGAGCTCTGGGATTGTCTTACCGTCCATGTCGCCGGCGGACTCCATGAGGATTTCGCAACTGAATCCCTCGTGCAGATAGACCACATTGTTGTCATGCTGATCGTCGAAAATGGCCAACCGCCCAAAGCCCTGGCGTATAATCTGGCTGAGAGGCGTCATAGCCTTCATGCTGGCGGCGTCCCCAGCATTGATGATCGTGGCGCTGACAACCGCCGTCGTCGACGCAGCCTGGGCAGCGGCAAATCGCACCCGACCGATTTTCGCGTCCAGGACATAGTCCGTGTTCTCGACCAGCAATTCGGTGTATTTGACGGTCGTGCCAGAGGTGGTGAAGTCGGTGGCAGCGCCTCCCCCGGCGAAGAATGCCGTTGCGATTTGGAAGGTGTTAGTCGTTGCGTTGATGACGTAATACTTCTCGTATTGGGTCGCTCCTGTGGGTATCACATCGGCGATAAGATAAATGGGGGTCCCGTTGGACAGGCCGTGCCCCGCCGCCGTGATAAAATCCGTATCCGGGTCAACAGTGCAGGCAACCGCCGCCGATTTGGGAATGCAAATTTTCGTGATGTCGCGTATCTGATAGCCGCTCATGAGGACATCATACCAGCGGTCGATTACGGCGGGCGTTGTGGCGAAGTCCCATGCGTCGCAGACCTGGAGGTTCTTTGCGCTCTGCGTCATGTCGGTCGCGTCCTCACCACCCAGGATCAACTTGAGCTTCTCGCGGTCCCATTCGTCGCATTTGATTTGATACTCGAGCAGGCCCTGGCAGTCCAGCGCGAAATCAGCGCCCGGGAAAGCGGACGCGGCTTCCTGGGGGTCTCTGGTCATTACCCTCAAAATCTGGTAGATAAGGCGCGAACCTTCAGTCGATACGGTCCGGTTCTCTCGCAAGTCGGAATCCAGTTCTCATCCGACCAGCAATCCGTTGCCTTCACCTGGGGCCCGGCGGCCAGTGGCAGCGAACTGAGTGCCAGCGCCGCCGAAGGCTTGCAGACCTCCAAGGCCGAGACAGCCATCCGGGGCGCCATCAATGACGTCTACCAGGACATCGCCAAATACCTGGCCGATCAGTTCGGATATGCCTTCACTCAAGCACGATGATTACCATCGGAGACATACAATCCACCGTTGTGGACCTGATAGAGGCTGAGAGCTACTTTGCCGGTAAGTCAGTCATCGAGGACTTGGGTAAATCCCAGAAGGAAATCGAGGCGGCGCTACGGTCTCCAGGGGCTTGTATCGTGGTCCCTCCGGTCCTGGCTGGCGACCTTCTGACTCAGACCAAAGGTGCCACCATCAGCTCTATTGGCTTGATGGTGAAGATACTGGTCAATCCGAATGCTACTCTGACGGGCTTCGATATCTACCAAGCCATCACGCAGATAGTTCATGCTGTCTTGAGCTACACTGCGGAGCGCGGCGAAAAGCCTTTCGAAATCGCCGATAACCTTTTCACGCTTTCTCACTTTGATCCAGGCTTGTTGGCCTACGATCTTTTTTTCACCAAAGACTGCATCCTGAAATAACCTATGGCAAAAATCAGATTGAACCTTAATCAGCCCGTCATGGATCTCTCAGCCGATGAAGGAGCCGAAGACGGACTCAAACCTACTGACCAAAAACTTTCCCACACATTGGGAACAATGCTCAAGACCAGTCCCGAGGGGGATGCATTGAAATACCTCTGTTGGGCAATCGACCTTTACAAGGACGGGGGGATCGAGGTTGACCAGGCCGACTTCGACCACCTCCAAACCTTCATCAAGAACAACAAAACGGCATGGGCTCTGGTTAGAGGCCAACTATTGCAGGTCATGAACGCGGCGAAAGAGGCATCGACCAAACCGGCTGAGGCCAAGCCGGCCTAAGCCAAAACCAACATCAATCGAAAGGTAAAACCACATGGAAGCAACAGTAAGAAACCTCGATGCCCTATACCTGGGCACCGGTGAATTCTCCTTCAGCCCTGACGCCATAAGCCTTGCCGACGCGCGCGCCAAAGGCTTCATGGATTTCGGCAACATCAACGCCACCGGCTTCAAACCGACGACTGAGAAGGTTGAACATGAAGGTTCGTACCGCGGTGTGCGGCGAATAGACACGACCCGCATCACCAAGGCCCTGCTCGAGTATCAAATCAAATGCGACGAATGGGACCGCGAGAAGCTCAAGTTGATCCTGGGTGGTGAGGACGCGAC
>JAMCZD010000190.1:9100-10456 GCA_023473405.1 Candidatus Omnitrophota bacterium | reverse complement strand
CCATCGTCGGCAAACAGCGAGAGCTTCATTCCCATTGATACAGAGGCAATCGCCATCGAGCAGTTCGAGGTCCTTCAAGCCTTGGCCGATCAGGCGCGCCGTGAAGGCCGGAGGGTCGATGCCGTGATTTCCACCGACGGCGACAGCGATCGTCCATTGTTGGCCGGCGCGGACCCGGAAGGCAGGGTGCGCTTTTTTGGGGGTGACCTGCTGGGGATTGTCGTTGCCGAATACCTTGAAGCGGACGCGGTGGTTGTTCCCATCAGCGCCAACGACGCGGTGGACCTCTGGGGTGCCTCCCGCGGCATCCGGCCTTTGAAGACGCGGATTGGATCGCCTTACGTTATCGAGGCCATGCAGCGCGTTCGCGCCCAGGGCGCGCGGCGCGTCGTCGGCTGGGAGGCCAACGGAGGTTTCCTGACCGGTTCCGCGATCGAGCGGGACAGGCGCATGCTCGAGGCGTTGCCGACCCGCGACGCCGCGCTTCCACTGTTGGCAGCCCTGGCTTCCGCCCGTGATCAAAATGCTACCATCGTCGAGTTATTCGCCCGTTTGCCGCGACGTTTCAGCAAGGCCGGGCTAATCGATGCCTTTCCGCTCGAGACCAGCCGGTTGCTGATCCGGCAGTTGTCTCCGGACAACCCAGGCATCGAGCAAATCAGTTTCGAAGGATCGGAGCTGCGACTTGCTTGCGCCGGCGGCTGTTCGAGACCCGCGACCGCCATCGAGGCGGCACGGCTGAATCAAATCCGCCAAGAGCTCGAACGCCACTTCTCCCCGGACCATGGATTTGACCGGCTCGTTAAGATCAACACGATTGATGGTGTCCGCCTGTTCTTTGCCAATGGCGACGTCGCCCACATTCGGCCTTCCGGCAACGCCCCACAATTGAGAATCTACGCCGTGGCCAACGCCCAGAGACGCGCCGATGAAATCGTTGCCAAGGCGATTGCCGAACCCCATGGTATTCTTCGCCGGCTCGAACGGGATGCTGCGGGCCACACTGATGAGATGGGGTTGGCCGGGCGAATCCGGAAAAACATTGCCTTGACGCAGGACCTGTTCCTGCGCGGCGAGACACCCGAGGTAATCGCCATTGTGTCCGGTTCGCGGCCCGCGCAATTATTCTGGCAAGAAATCCTTGATAACGACCGTGCACTGTTCAATACGCGCTCCGCAATTTCCTTTCATGAAGACCTGCCGGTCAACCAGGCATTCGGGCTCCTCCTGCTGTGGCAGCGCCTGAAGCCCCACATTCGCGGAGACCGCGGAGCATTGGCCGCCTTTGTCTTCGGCGATGGAACTCGCTCGACGCCGTTCACTGAAACCGATAACGGCCAGAAACCCGCGATAGTT
>JAMCZD010000190.1:0-9090 GCA_023473405.1 Candidatus Omnitrophota bacterium | reverse complement strand
GAACTGGCCATGCGTTGCTTCGTCCCGGTTCAGCAATACCTGAAACGGTCCGGTTTCGATGGTTTGGTGGTGAAGTGGGGCGACGAGGTGCAGATACCGGCTTTAGACATGTCGGGAGCGAATCCATTGTTCAAGGATGCAGACATCGTGCGCTTCGTCTCCATGCGGGAGGTGGACGATGATGGAGCACGGAACAAGGATTGGGTGGGAGTCGATGAACAAGGCCGGGTGACCGCATTCATTCCGCGCCGCCCGCTGGCCGGGATGGAGGAACTGGCCGGGCGCGGGCTCATGCAACGCCGCGGGAACAGTATCTTCGGCGGGGTCAACCTTGGTTCGATCGGCGTCTCGTACGCATTCCTCGATTGCCTGTTGGACGAGTTCAAGCGGGAAGTCAACGATCCGACGGCGAACCGCAAGGATCGCCCGGCGCTGGACCCCGAATTCTTTACCGCCCTCACCATCGCCGCAATGGAAGACCCGGCAGCGCGCACCGCGGCGTGGGAACGCGCCAGGCATGAGAACCAGGATGTTGAGGCTCTTCACCGTCATTTTCCAGATATGGTTCAGCGTCTGGTTCGAGCCATTGGATCGTTCGAGCAACGGCGCCGACGGAAGCTCAAACTCGCGGCAATGAATTTCGAGGGCCAGTATTGGGGCGATATCGGCCAGCACACGAAGATATACGAGTTCTACATGGCCCTCAACCTGCCCGGTCCGGCTGGTGAGATCGCTCGAGCCATTGCGGGCCTGCCCTCGGACCGTGATGCCTCGGGCAACCTTTGCTCGAACGCGGAGCTGGGCTTGGACGTTCAGGCCAGGAACTCGGTCCTCATTGACGTCGCGCTTTCCGGAACAGGCCATATCGAGAATAGCGTGTTGATTGGCACTCGGGCAAAGAACATCCGCGCCAAGGATGGCTTTGATGCCCTCAGCACCGTGGTGGACCTCACCATTGAACCGCGCGGAGGCACTTACAAGGTGGTTTCGCTGGTTCCCGTCCATACGAATGCGGGCGAGCGGCTGACAACTCTATTTCTGCCGCGTTCGGGAGCTTCCCTGTTTCGCGTCAAAGAAGACACTGACTTGAGAAACAAGAACGAGACCTATGCCGTTCCGATACTGGGCAACCCGATGTCTTTTCAACAAGCCCACCTCGAGATGGGAAGTCTGTCTGTGGGTCAGTTGGAAAAGGCGCGGCTCGAACACGAGAGGCAAGTGCTGACAGCGATGCGATCCGGTGTTTCTTGAAGCGTGTTTTAAAATCGCCGGGAGAGGTCGACAGGTGAATTCATCCGGAGCTTCGCGGTCCATATTCGGCTGCGGAGTTCAATGCGCAACCGGGTACTTGGAAGAATGCACGCTCTTTGCCTTTGCAGTTTGCGTTCATGGTATAGCGTATGAAAATAGTCATCGTTGATGAGCACCCTATTTTCCGCCGCGGTTTGCGCGAGATCATCGTTGCCGATACGGACCATGAGCTGGTCGGTGAAGCCGGTGATGGAGCGTCTGCTTTGCAATTGATTCAGAGGTTGAAGCCCGATGCCATGATCTTGGATGTTTAGATGCCAAAACTCAATGGCATCGAACTCATCCGGCGCTTGCGCCAAGGACGCTCCGCTCCGCTGATCGTCATTCTCACAGTGTCCGATAATGAAGACCTGTTCAACCAGGCCATCGACTTGGGTGTCGCCGGGTATGTGTTGAAGAACGACGCCGCAAGCGATATTTTACAATGCCTGAGGATTGTGTCTCAGGGTAAGTCCTACATCAGCCCCAGCATCTCCTGGATTCTCCTGCGCCGGAACGAGTCTGCCCAAGAACTCCAGAGGCGGAAACCCGGCCTCGCGGATTTAACCCAGATGGAGCGTCGCATTCTCAAGCTGATCGCGCAAAACAAGACCACCAAGGAGATTGCCGCGGACCTTTTCATCAGCCCATACACCGTCGAAACTCACCGCTGTAACATCTGCAGGAAACTCCAGCTCCACGGCACGCAACCCGTCCTGCGGTTCGCCCTCGAAAACAAATCAAAACTCTGACCCGGCCCCGGCCATCGCGCTAATGGCTGGCAGGGACAAAAATACCGGGAACCAAGGAGGCAAAAATACCGGTTGCAAGGGATTTCATTGTCCATGGTCTGGCTGTAGTGGCGCTTATGTTATTTGTAAAATCGTCAGGTCTTGCACAGCAGATCGGTCAAGCATAACGACGCCCCGGCTATGCCTATACAACAAGTCTCTCCTCTCGAACCTCCTGACTGCTCCAGTTCAGAGTCAACCAGCTCGACGGGCTCGTTCCCATGCGGCCCAACCGCAGCCGCGTTCGGCCTTCGACGCGGCGCCCGACGGGTCGACCAGGTTCTGATGCTGGCTGGCCTTTGCGTTGCCGTCTATTGCCTTTCGGTGGTGGCGGGGGACTTGAGGTTCTGGATCAGTCACCGCCTCGAAATTCTTCTTGCTTTGGCGGGGATTGGGTGTTGGCGGTGGAGTTGGTTTATTCTCCAGAACGCCCGCGCGATTGTCTACCGGTATTATACCTTTCCGAAGATTCGCCGAAGCGCGGCTCGAGCGTTGGCGGCGAACGGGCCCGTGCCCGAAGTGACGATCCTGGCGGTTACTTACAGGGAGAAGCCCTGGATCACCAGGGCGGTGTTCAGTTCCATTTTTCGCGAATTGAGTTCCCTCGAGGGATTAATTCGCCGGCCCAGGGTAGTGGTGGCGACGGGTTGTGATGAAGACGATGCCACCATCAAGGTAATCTATGCCGAACAATGCGCGATGCCGTCTTCGCTCCCGGAAGCCGGTTGGCCCCCTGAGCTGGTCCTGTTGCGGGAAGACAATGGAAAACGACCGGCCATTGCGGCAGCCTTGCGAGAAATCACCCGCGGACAACCACTCGAGGACGGTGCGGTGGTGTTCCTGGATGGCGACACCGTTTTGCAGCCGGGCTTGCTCAAGAAAGTGCTGCCGATGTTACGCCTTGCTCCGCCCGTAGCCGCCGTCACGACTAATGAGGACGGCTGGGTGCGGGGACCGAGCTGGTTTGCCGAATGGACCTCGCTTCGGTTTGGTCTGCGCCATCGCACCATGTGCTCGGTGTCGTTGTCGGGGAAGCTGCTTTGTCTTACGGGCAGGCTCTCGGTGTTTCGAGGTTCGGTGGCGACTGATCCAAGTTTTCTGGCCCAGATAGAGCATGACACCATCAACAACTGGTTGTGGGGGGCATTCGAGATGCTAAGCGGGGATGACAAAAGCACGTGGTATTGGCTTTCACGTCATGGATGCCGGATGCTCTATGTGCCCGACGCCAAGGTTACCACCATTGAAGTGGTGCAAGGCACCGGCATCCAACGGGCGCTCGCGAACATTCGCCGGTGGTCGGGCAACAGTCTGCGGCATAGTTGGCGTGCCATCCGGCTGGGGCCGATACGGTTGGGGCTGTTTCCCTGGTGGAGTTTGATCGACCAGAGATTGGCCATGTTTACCGTGCTATTTGGGCCGACCGTTTGCCTGCTGGCGCTGTTTGCCGGCCGATTCGATGTCTCCGCCGGATATGCGATGTGGGTTATTCTCTCTCGGATTGCCCATTCCGCCATTGCTTGGCGCCACGGACGGCGGTTGTCGGTTTTCTATATTCCAATGGTATTCATGTCGGATTGGGCAACCGCATTGACCAAGATGTGGGTCCTGTTCCACCCAGCGAAGCAGTCCTGGCTGAATCGAGGGGCACGAACCGTGGACTCGACGAAGGCCTCGAGGTTTTACAAGCTCCAAAGCGGGCTGGCTCACTATCTCTATGCCTTTACCTGTCTGGTAGTAGCTGTCCTGGTCGGGCTCTTCGTGGGCCTGCTTCCGATCCTGAAAGAAGCCCCTTTGTTCCTGGCCAGCCGTCCCAAAGCTTCCGCGCCTGTCGAGCGGGCGTTAATTCGCCCGGAGCTGGACCGCCTTAGGTTCGGCAGCATACCCAATGCCGGCGGGAATCGACTTCGTTACGCGGATGCAGACCCCGACCGCCCGTTTGCCAAGTCTCTCGCGGTGTGGCAGGGGCCAAAAAGCGCCCGATAGGAAGCGAGGCGATATCCATGAAATACGAGCCCTATGAGTAACAAGGATTTGCCAGTCGAGCCCGGCGCCCAATCAACGGCTCGAGAAAAACCAGTGTCGGAGAACACCGCCCGCGTGACCGTGATCACGGTGGTGATAATCGTGACGGTTGCGGCGATTCTGGTCGGCGTGCCCTGGCTATTCTATCGCTACCAGCATGTAGTCATTAGCGCTGCGAGCATTAAGGGCAGAATTACCAGGCTGGGCGCCCGCATTGATGGCCAAGTAAAGAGCATCCTGGTCGACGTCGGACAGCGCGTCACCAAAGGACAGGTCCTGCTCCGCCTCGAGGACCAGCACCTGCAAGCTCAACTACAGGAGGAGCAGGCCGAACTGAAATCCGCTACCAACGAATTGATCAGCGAAAAACTCGCTATAGCCGAGGAACGCCGGAGTTTGAAGCTCGAGGTGGATCGGGCGGAAGCCATGCGCAAATCGGCCTTTGCGGCCCTCGAAGGCGCCAAAAGCACTGCCGAGAAGTTTGACAAGGAGTATGTCCGCCTCTCCGCCTTGATGAAAGATGGGATTGCCTCGTCCAGCGACTTGGACACTCTGAACGGGAATCGCGGCAAGGCGGCTGCCGACGTGAGCGCGGCGAAAGGCATGTGTGACGCTACCGAGAGTTCCTATCAGTCCGCTCGTGTTCAACTCGATGCCTTGAAGGTTCGCGAGGCCCGGCTCGCGGTTCTTGAGGCCAATGTGGCCTTGGCCCGCGGAAAGACCGCGGCCGCCGAAGCCGACCTGGCGGCCACGGTGATTCGTGCGCCTGAGGACGGCTGGGTGGTGGACCGGATTGTTGAATTAGGAGGCTCGGCACGGGTGGGAGAACCGCTGATGTCCCTATGGATAGGTCACCCATGGATCGAGGCTTGGGTGAGCGAAAAGGACCTGAGCCGCTTCACTGTGGGAAGTTATGTGGATGTCTCCGTAACCGCTTTCCCCGGACAGACTCTGCGTGGACGCGTCGCGACTTTTGGTCTTTTGACTGATACGGAACTACAGAATAAGCCGGTACCCTCCACTTTGGATGCCCTGATCCAGAAAAGCGCGCTGGTGCCTATTCGCATCGATCTCGACAATGAAAAACTCCGGCTCCAACCAGGCCTTACGGCTGTTGTCGGTATCGAGAAACGTGACGCGGACCGGATGCCCGGGGAGGCTACCCTGTTCAGTCGCATTTTTTCCGAGGCCATTACCCTGGCTTCGAGCCCATTCAAAGATTGGTAACGATACGAAACAAGTGAAATCCGAACAACGAGAAAGGAAACAAGAAATGAGAGTAAGCATATTCGGTCTGGGTTATGTGGGTTGCGTGACCGCGGGTTGCCTGGCCAAGGACGGGCACGAAGTCATTGGCGTGGATGTGATACCCTCCAAGGTGGAAAAACTGGCTTCCGGACATCCAACGGTCATTGAAGCCGGCCTCGAAGATTTAATTGCCGAAGCTCATCGCCAAGGCAGACTCACGGCTGTGTCCGACGGCCTCGCGGCGGTTCTGGAAACCGACGTCTCCATAATTTGCGTAGGCACGCCAACTGGATCCGATGGAAGCCTCGATCTAAGCGCAGTGAAGCAGACGGCGGAGTTGATTGGCCGCGCCCTGCGCGAGAAAATCGACCGCCACGTCGTTATCTTGAGGAGCACCGTGCCCGCGGGCACACTCGAGACCGTTCTGTTCCCCGCCTTGCACCCGGAACTTCCCTTGTCCGCTTTGTTCCGTGAAAGCGAGCTGGTTATCGTTCCCGAGTTTCTGCGCGAAGGAACGGCAATCGCCGACTACTACGATCCCCCATTCGTGGTCGTGGGCAGCGCGACCGGCCAGCCGGACGAGAATGCCGTAGTGGTCGAGGCGCTGTTCGGCCGGGTGACCGACCGGCTCTATTAAATCCGCTCCAAGGCAAGCAATGAAAACATTGGAACTAATGACTAACTTCTCATCAAGACGTATGCCCCGGCTCAAAAACGAATCCAACAGCCTGCTTCGAAGCCGCACTTGTGCGGCGGCAATATTGATCGGCTCGTGCCTGTCGGCGGCGTTTCCCGCTTTGGGCGTGACTTTCCGCTGGGCCAGCACCTCCGATCGAATCTATGTAACTGGCCCAGGCTTGGCCACGTTGAGCGACATCAGCGTGGCCTTGCCCCATGCCCCCCTGGCGCAGTCGGCGCCCGGGGTGTGGCAGCTCCGGGCGAACATCCTGATCCAACAGGGCGCGTCGCTGATACTACATGGCGCGGCTATAGGCGGGGACGTCGACGAGCTGCGCCTGCAAAGCAACAACTCCTCAGCGGCAAACAGTTATGTCTGGATCAGCGCCGATTGGGGCTCAATCGACATTCAAAGCACAAAGATTACGTCGTGGGACGATGCCGCGAACGGTCCGGACACCGAGTACGCGACCTATGGACGCGCCTATATCAGGGTGCGGTCCTCACTGGCTTCGGATGGCGTAACGCCCCGGGAGTCGCGGATGGACATCATCAACAGCGAGGTATGTTACCTGGGGTTTCACGGTTCGGAAGCCTATGGTTTGGTGTGGAAGGTCATTGGTTCGCAGCCGAACCTCTACGACCTGGTCAACGTTTATGGCAACATTCAAAACAGCCATATCCATGACAATTACTTCGGCGTATACACCTATGGCGCCTACCAAATGCAGATTCAGACCAATGAGTTTGACCATAACGCAAAGTACGGACTCGATCCCCACGACGATTCGGATTCACTGTTGATCGAAGGGAACTACTCGCACCACAATGGTGATCATGGGATCATCGCCTCAAAGCGGTGCGATCATTTGATCATTCGCAACAATATCTCCGAATTCAACACCGGCAACGGGATCATGCTTCACCGAAGCTCCGATGATGGCACCATCGAGGGCAACCTTTGCCAGAACAACACCGACTGCGGCATTGCCCTGTTCGACGTCCGCGGCACGACCGTGCGGGGCAACCAATGCCTGGACAATGGCACGGCCGGGATTCGATTGAGTGTTGGCAGCGCCGATAGTGTCATCGAAAACAATGAATCCGCCGGCAACCAGAAATACGGCCTGTATTTCTACAAAGGCGGCGATGCGCCGCGAGCCGGAGATGATGGCCGGCCGAAGCGAAATCAGTTCAATAACAACTCGATTCACGACAACCTTAATGAGGGAGTCAAACTGAGCGATGCCGACGACAACAGCTTTGCCGGCAACCAGTTCTTCAACAATGGACCGGTGCTGCGATTTATCCGAGGGACCGGCAATATGCTGGACGGGAACGATATCCCACTTGACGTCACGGTTAAAACTCAGGGAAGTTCGAGTTCTACGGCAACCACATTCATCCGAAACCAGCCCCTGATCAATGTTCAAGTTGACTCTTATAGTTCCGTGACCTTCGAGGATGACAACGGCGCCGTATTTGATCCCCAGGAGCAAGGGGTGGCAACCACCGTGACGCCAACCGGAAGTATGCTCCTGCTGACCTCCGCAAATATCGGCGCCAGCACAGCAGTGGCAACACGCCACCTCCTGGTAGTCCCTGACAGCGGAAGCGCCCTGGTGGACCCGACGATCTGGAATTTTGCCTTCTGGCGGCGTTGCTCGTCAGTCCCAGAGCCCTACAGCTATGCTCCTTCCTCGCGCCTGGCCAGAAGCCAAACTTGCCGCAACAGAGTGTGCCCTATCCCACGGTCCGCGGAGCAAGCCTCACGGCCGCCCAAAGAACCAGGTTGGCCGAAATAGTGGATTCGAACGCCGACGCAAAGCGGCTGTTCCTTAAGCTTAAGCGCGAAGCCGACGCGTCCTTGGACGATTCAGGAAATCCGGTCGCCCAGATCGAAACCGCCGGAAAACTCCAGTCCGATCCGGCTAAGGCTCGAAGCCTGGCCAGCCTCGTGGACATGAAGAAACTGTACGCTCTTGGATACGCCTACGCGGTGACCTCGAACAACGCCTACAGCTCGGCCGCTCGACGGATCATTTTACACTGGGCGGAAGTCAACCAGCCGACCGGCGTGCCTATAGACGAAACGAAGCTCGAACCGCTGTTCATTGCCTATGATTTGACCCGGAACGCATTTTCCGATTCGGACCAGGCGAAGGTGGGAAAGTGGCTGCACTGTATTGCCGATATGGAACAGCAAACGGCTCGGGCGAAATCGGTTACCGCCATGAACAACTGGAACAGTCATCGCCTCATGATTGTCGGCCTTATCGGTTTCCTCTTGCGCGACCAGCGCCTCATCGACTATGCCGTCAGCGGGTTCCGCTGGCAGATCGAGGTGAACCTCCTGCCCGATGGGTCCAGCTTCGATTTCCACGAACGGGACGCCCTCCATTACCACTGTTATGACCTGGAACCACTGTTAACCCTCGCTATTGCGGCCTCCCAGAACGGTTTCGACCTGTTCCATTACCAGGCCCCCTCCGGCGCTTCCCTGCCCAGGTCCGTTGCGTTTCTGGTGCCTTATTGCACCGGTAAGAAGACACACATCGAGTGGGTGCACTCGAAGGTAGCATTCGATCGCCAACGGGCCGGAGCAGGCGAAAAAAAGTTCGCGCCAGGTTCAACCTTCGATCCGCGCGAAGGAAGGAAGGTGTTCGAATTGGCTTCCTATTTCAACCAGGAATACCGGCAACTGGTCTCGACCTTAACCCATGGCAAACCCACTATGTATCCCACATGGCAGACGGTTCTGGACGATGCCTGCCAATGCAAGCTTGGCTGATAGCGATTCCGCTTATCACCAGAGGACAGGCCGCCGATTTCCTCGCCGGGTCCTTTGACGAATTCAACAAAGCCGCAGGCAAGGGCCAACCCGGTGATACTGCTTTGCACAAAAATGGCGTTTGCCCGGATGCCGATCTTCTCGTCCAGGCCAACGGAACCGCCCGCCGGATCTTCCGGGATTTTCCGGTGATATTCTATTGGCTCAAACCGGAGCCACTGCGGCGCAGGCCAGTGAAAACGGCCAAACCGCGGCGTCTTCCCCATT
>JAMCZD010000162.1 GCA_023473405.1 Candidatus Omnitrophota bacterium | reverse complement strand
AGTTCTTCGAGTTGCCGAATGGCGGTTTGCACCGCTTGATGGACAGCGGGGTCGATTCCAGGAATCGAGTATTCCTTGGGCAGTCCGAGCTTGAGCCCCTTGATCGGGCCCTCGAGGGCGGCGGCGCAATCGGGAACCGCCTGAGGCAGGCTGGTGGAATCATATTCATCGTGGCCGCTGATGGCGCGCAGCAGGAGGGCAGCGTCGCGAACGGTCTTGCTCAGGGGCCCGATCTGGTCGAGCGACGAGGCAAAGGCGACGAGCCCGTAACGGGAGACGCGGCCGTAAGTGGGTTTGACCCCGACACAACCGCACAGGGCGGCAGGTTGGCGAATCGATCCGCCGGTATCCGAGCCCAGGGCGGCGATGCATTCATCGGCGGCAACCGCCGCAGCCGATCCGCCGGACGACCCGCCAGGGATGCGGGACAGTTCCCAGGGATTGTGGGTCATGCCGAAGGCGGAGTTCTCGGTGGAGCTGCCCATGGCGAACTCGTCCATGTTAAGGCGTCCAAAAACGACCGCGCCGGCGGCCTTCAATCGGCGGACCACCGTGGCATCATAAGGCGAGATAAAATTCTTCAGGATGCGCGAGGCGCACTGGAGCGGTTGGTTTATAACCGCGATGAGGTCTTTGATGGCGATGGGAATGCCGAGCAGCGGGCGATCGGACGGGATGCCCGACGCGGCGATCTCGCGGTCGGCGGCGTCGGCCTGTGCCAGGGTATCGGGCACATCGACGCTAATGAATGCGTGGAGTTGGGGATCGACGCGATCGATTTGGTCCAGGCATGCCTGAGTTGCCTGGCACGAGGAGATTTCACGCGCCGCCAGTTTGGCGGACAGTTCGGACAGGGTTAATCGGTTGGGCATGCTTATTCGATGATCTTGGGCACCAGGAAGAGCCCGTTGGTCTGGGCGGGCGCATTTCGCAGCGCGTCGGAGCTGGCAATGGAAGGCCGGGTTACGTCCGGCCTGGTCACGTTGACCAAGGGGACGGCGTGCGCGGTGGGCTCGATTTGGCTAACGTCCAATTCGTTTAGCTTGTCGATATAAGTCAGGATTTGTTTGAGTTGGGTGCCCAGGGTTTGTTCTTCAGCCGGGCTCAAGCGCACTCGGGCGAGATGGGCAACGTATTTTATATCGAATTCCATTAATCCTCATCGAATTTGCGGTGGACGAGTGCTTCCAACTCGTTCAGGGCTTGTGGGGCGTCGAGACCTTCGGCAAGAACTCGAAGTCGGCTGCCGGGGCCGGCCGCGAGCATCATGAGACCCATGATGCTTTTGCCATTGACCCTTTCGCCATCTTTTTCCACGAAAATGCTACACGAAAAGCGGTTGGCGGTTTTGACAAACATCGCAGCGGGACGGGCATGGAGACCAAGTTTATTGGTGACCACCATATTGCGGGAGATAGAGTCGTTTTTTTCGACCGGTTTTTGATTTCCGCTCATCGCATTCAATATTGACTGGGTATAATGGATAAGTGCGTCATAAGCGCCAAGGAGAAATTAGCGGTTCTGACCCGAGGCCATTTTTTCGATCAGGGCGGCATTGAATTGCTTGGCCGGATTATAGCCGGAGCTTTTCAATTTGGCCTGAAACGCTGCCACTTCGACCAAACGAGCCAAATTCCGCCCGGGCCGGACGGGTATGATAATGTGTGGCACGTCCAGCCCCAGAATCTTGACGTATTCCTCTTCCATCCCCAACCGATCCACATTAGGCACATCCTGCCACGCTTTCAAGGTCACGACCAGGTCGACCCGCTTTTCGGCGCGGACGCTCTTGATTCCGAACATGGCGGGAACATTAATAATGCCGATGCCGCGGACTTCCATGTGGCTGCGGGTGATGGCGGGGCTGGTTCCCATGATTTCCCGTCCGTCCACCAAGGTCACCTTGGTGACGTCATCGGAGACCAAGCTGTAACCGCGCTCGATCAACTCGAGCACGCACTCGCTTTTGCCTATGCCGCTCTCGCCCTTGATAATGACGCCGACCCCCAGGATGTCCACCATGCTGCCCAGCTCGCTACCGTAGGGGGCGAACATCATTTCGAGGGCGAGCGTGGCCAGGTTGATGAATTTCATGGTGATAAAGGGGCACTTGAAGACGGGCACCTCGGCTTGGTCGGCGGCCCGCAGCAGCAGCCGGTCCGCGTTAATCCCGCGGCACAGAACGACGCAGGGGATTTTATAGGAGAAAAGGAGCGAATAGCGCAGCTCGCGCTCCTGGGGCGGCAGGGACTTGAGAAAAGTCGCCTCCGCGCTGCCGATCACCTGAATGCGTTTGCTGGCAAAATACTTGGTAAATCCCGCCAGGGCGAGCCCCGGACGGTTCACCGTCGGCTCGCGAATGAACCGGGCCAGCCCGCCGGAGCCGGCGACGAGCTTGAGCTGCAGGTTGCCGGCGTGGAGGGTGTAGAAACGTTCGACGGTAATAATGTCGCGTTGCATTTCAATAAGGAGATCGAGCTCCGTTAGTCGGTTCAGAGATTGAATTCCGGTCCCAAGTAAATCTCGCGTGCCCGAGTGTCGTTCACGAGGAATTCGCCGGTGCCTTCGCAAACCACTTCTCCCCGGTGGATCAAATAGGCGCGGTCCACCAACTTGAGCGTCTCGCGCACGTTATGATCGGTGATGAGGATGCCCAATCCTTGTTCCTTGAGGCGCCGCACGATCTTCTGCACCTCGTAAACGGCGATGGGGTCGATACCGCTGAACGGCTCATCCAGGAGGAGCAATTGCGGACTGGTGACCAGGGCGCGCGTCACCTCCAGCCGGCGTTTTTCCCCGCCGCTCAGCGTGTAGGCCATGTGTTTCGCCAACGGTGTCAAGTCCAATTCTTCGAGCAAATACTTTAAACGCACCCGCCTTTCCGCGGCGTTCAACCGGCAGGTCTCGAGGATGGCCAGGATATTTTGTTCAACGGTCAGTTTGCGAAACACCGACGGTTCCTGGGTGAGATAACCAATGCCCAATCTCGCCCGCTGGTGCATCGGCAGCCGGGTGATGTCCTGTTCCCGGAAGAAGACGCTTCCTTCATCCGGCTTCAGCACCCCGACCGCCATGTTGAACGTGGTTGTCTTACCGGCTCCATTTGGCCCCAGCAACCCGACGATCTCGCCCGCAACCACTTGAATGGACACACCGGCCACTACCGGACGGCGCCGGAATTTCTTGACCAGTTTTTCGGTCTTAAAAAGGATCATTTCAAACGAGTCGCTCGTGGCATACCTGTGGCATCACCAATTCCGGAAGGGAACCATGCCGCGCTCGGGCATGGTGAACTTCCATTTTTTGGCCGGATTGGCAGGGGCGGCGTTGGTGCCAGCCGCGTTGGTGGTTGCCTTGTCCACCCTCCCGGTCAACGATCCTGTCAGGTTGGTATTGGCTCGAATGGGAGCCGGGTGGATCATCAGCGGTTGATTCGTGCTCCAAGGGATGGAAATCGGTGCATTGGTATTGGCGCCGGGGGTTACAGTCAGGGCTCCCGTGCTGGACCCGGGATGTTCCAAGCCGGTTGGGGGCTGGAGTGTCCGCGGAAGATTCGTGTTCAGCAGGATCGGGGGAACCGCGGTGGTATGGAGTGATTGCGGCCCGGTTGTCTCAGCCAGTCCCCTGCCCTTCGAGGTTTCGGCGGAATTGGTAACATTGGTCGCAACCGGTCGCAGCGGTTGGCCGTAGTAGACAGTTTTTGGTTTGCCGGTTACCCGGAATTGGCCTTTCTGGCGTTCGAGGACGAAAGACCCGTCGGTCGTGGTCTCGACGCTGGGAGGTTCCTTGAATACATTGGTCTCGAGGTTGAACACATTGGTCTCATTGGCGTTCGCCAACAGCCTTTCAATAAGCGGCTTTGGGGCGTCGGCGTTGGTGGTAACGTGATTGGTGAGGTTGGCGACATTATTCGTGAAATTATAGACGCGGAGCTCCGGATTTCCGCTGACTATAACAGTGTCGTTGGTTACCGTATAGACAGCCTTGTCACCGCGAATGATTTTTACGTTGTCGCGGTCTTTGAAAGCAATCACCACATTGGTTTCGGCCGTCACATCGCCCAAGGTGCCGTTCTCGAGGGCCATGTGGCTGGCGGTTAACTGCTCGCAAGCCAGCTCGATTTGAGCATCAAGGACCCGGACGTTTTTTCGGTAAATGACGACCCCCTTGAGCGCGTCCATTTCAATGCCGCCGTCCGATAAGATAATGACCGGGTTGTTGTTGGTCCGGGATGCGTTCGCGTCCGCCGGTGTGCTGCCCTGGACGGCGGGGGGTGCGGGAGAATTGGTTGACGCAACGACCTGCGCGACGCCAAGAGTCAAAAGAATCAGTAACAATCGGATCATCGTTTGGGGCCCTGGGATTTAAAAAAGTCGCCGTAAATCATCGTGCACACACGATTGGACACGACGAGCTTGGATTCGGTTTGCCGCCATAAAAAGCCGTCGCCCTCAAGATGGAATCGTCCGTCAGCAGTCCGCATTTGCAAGTGGCCGTTGGAGGACGCGGTTTGGTTCTCGGTGTTGTAAATGCAATCCGCCGCCTGGATGATGAGGTTGGTTTTGCCGTCGGAGGCATATGTCTCGATCAACAATCCCTTTATCGGGATGGGCTGATTGATTTGAAACTTCGCTTCGGCGCCTATCAAGAGCGTCTTCAAATTCTGGGTGTTGGGATAATAATCGGGGATTTTGAATTCCTTGACGATTGCGGCTTCCGAAGTCTGCGACGGGACCGCCCACGGATTTGCAAGAACCAGCAAGGCGCTTGCGGCCAGGGCCGTTAGGCCATTCTTGCCAAGGCCAATCAAGGCCGGATGCAGACTTGTCTTCAAGCGGAATAATCGCGCACCAGGGTTTCCCATTTGTTTTGCGCCTTAAGGATCAGTTCCACCACTTCTCGGACGGCGCCCTGGCCCCCCGGCTTGCGGGTTATATAATCAGCCGTTGCTTTGGCTTCCTCGATGGCGGACGGGACAACGACCGCCAGTCCGGCTCGCCGGAGGAGACCCAGATCGACAATATCGTCGCCCATATAACAAATGTCCTGCCAGCTTAGCCCGGTCTGATCGAGAATAGCCTTAGCCAGTGTTACTTTATTGTCGCGACTTTGGCAGAGGAAATCCACCTCCAATTCGCGTGCCCGTTGCTCGGTGGCCGGGGATGGGCGCCCGGAAATCCAGCCCACTTTTATGCCGGTTTGGCGGAGCAAGCGCAATCCCAAGCCGTCCCGGACGCAGAATCGTTTGGTCTCGCCTTCGTTGCCCATCCAAACCGACGTGTCGGTTAAAATGCCGTCCACGTCGCATAGGAACAATCTGACACGGGCGAGTTTGGTCAGCAGGGTTTTGGTAATTTGGGGTGGCATGGTCAAAGCGCGGCACGGATGCGCGTCAACTGGGCCAGCAAAGCCGGCATCTGCGCCAGGTGGATCATATTGGGGCCATCGCTCAAGGCGCGGTCAGGGTCTGGATGCGTTTCGATGAAGAGACCGTGAGCGCCAGCCGCCACAGCGCAGCGGGCGAGAACAGGCGCGAACTCGCGCTGGCCGGCGGAGCGATCGCCGGCGCCGCCCGGCAGTTGGACGGAATGGGTGGCGTCGAAAACCACTGGAAAACCAAATTGCCGGAGGATAGGGATGGAACGCATGTCGGCTACCAGATTGTGATAGCCAAAGGTGGCTCCGCGCTCGGTAACCAACAACCGCTTGCCCCCGGCGCTTTTGGCCTTTTCCACAACTGCGCCCATTTCCTGGGGCGACAAGAATTGGCCTTTCTTCAGGTTGATGATTTTTCCAGTGCGCACGGCCGCCTCGATCAGGTCCGTTTGCCGGCAAAGAAACGCCGGAATTTGTAAAATGTCCACCTCCTGAGCTGCTGCCTGGGCCTGTGCCACCGTGTGCACGTCCGTCAAGACCGGCACGCGCGTCTTTTCCCGCACCCGGCGGAGAATCTCGAGGCCTTCGGAAAGACCGGGTCCGCGGAACGTCAGGCTCGAAGTCCGGTTTGCCTTGTCGTAACTGGCTTTGAAAATATAGAAAAGGCCCAGTCTCCGGCATGCCTTGCTCAAGAAACCGGCTATGCGCAGGCAAAGGTCTTCGCTCTCGATAACGCACGGCCCGGCGATCAGGAAGATGCGCCGGGGATTAGTCAGAGATTTCCAAATGACCGTGTCAGTCCGCACGGGTATTTTCTTATCAGCCATTACCCGAAGTGTAAATGAAAAGGACTATACTTCCCGGTCGCGCGACAGCGCAACCGAGTGTGCTCGAGCCCGCGATCCGGGGAGTAGATCAACTGTCGGCGATCCACACCAGGGTACCCTCGGGCACCAGATCGTATAGCCATAACAAATCCGCGGACCCAAGATGGATGCATCCCCTCGAAGCGGGACGACCCAGGGTCGATTCGTCGCGGACCCCGTGCAGATAGATATAGCGCGAGTGTGAGTCGATCCCTTCGCCCCGGTTTACCCCCGGTTGCAGCCCTTCGAGCCATAGAATTCGATGGACGATGGCGGTAGCCGGCGTGCCGTCTTCCACCGGTCCCACGGGCTTGCGCCCTTTGAAAACCGTGCCGACCGGACAATCGCCGCCGATCTTCTCGGCGATCCGGTGCAATCCCAATGGGGTCTGGTTCGAGCCCGACTGCCGCCCTATCCCGAAGCGCGAGGTTGAAACCACGCAGGCGCGGAGCAGGGAATAATTGCGGAAATGATTATCCTCATTTTCGAGGCGCTTTAGCTCGAAGACCTGCATTTCCTGCCTGGCCACGCTCACCGCGAGGAGGAATTGTCCTGGCACAATGCCATGCCGGTTACATGCGCCTTCGAACTGGACCGGGATCACCTTCATCGGGTTCATGCCGACCCATCTCAATCACTTGGCCAGCTTCTTGACCAGCACCTTGGACCTGCGTCCGCTCTGATCGTATCTCTCGCGGCGGTTGGGTGGCAGGTCATCGGGCGTGCCTTCGGTAAACCCGGCCTTGGATTGGAAATAGTTGAATGCTTGTGTGGACAACACGATCAGTTCGTTCAGGCCGGCTTCACGCGCCTTGTTCTCGACGAATTGGATCAATTTCCGCCCGATGCCCTGGTTTTCGTGTGATGGATGCACGCAAAGACAGGCTACTTCGCCTTTGCCCTGCTCGATGTACGGATGCAGCGCCACGCACGCAACCGGGTTGCCGTCGATCTCAAAAAGGTAATAGTCGCCCAATTTCTTCTCGATGCTGGACCGGGTTCGCTTGACCAATTCATTATTGGCCACTGCGTTCTTGGTTAGCGTCAGGATTCTGCGGATGTCCTTCTTCATGGCATGCCGGACCTGCTGGTATTCATTGGCGTAAATGAGTGTTCCAACGCCTTCGTTCGAGAACACCTCGGCCAGGAGTCCTTCATCCACACGCCCGTTGATGATGTGGACGCGGGGCACGCCGGCGTGGCAGGCCGCGATGGCATGGACAGCCTTGGACACCAGCTCACGCAGCAACTCGCCCCGGCGCGTGGCCAGGACCGCCTCCAGATCACTGGCTGACATTTGGCGAAACAATTGGCCTTGGACAAACAGGCCGTCCTGAGACGTGATAAAGATGATCTTGCTGGCCCTGAGCGCTTCGGCCACCGCCACCGCCACCGAATCCGAATTCACCCGATATGTCCGTCCATCACCGTCAAATCCCAAGGGCGGCACCACTGGAACAATATTACGTTCGAGCAAGGTATGGAGCAGTTCGACATCGACCCGTTCCACCTTGCCGGTAAACAGGTGATCGATCCCTTGCAGGATGCCCATTGGATGCGCCACGATGGCGTTGGTGCAGGCGGCCCGCATGTCAATCGCCGAAAGACCCTCCAGGATTTCATGAGTAAGCCGGTTGGCGGCAATCAGCGCCAGTTCGAGCGTCTCGGCATTCGTTATCCCGCTGCCCTCGAGGTCCGATGGAATGATCTGACGTTGCACTGCCAGTTCCTGGATTTGCGCCGAGGCACCATGAACCAGCACCACGCGAATGCTCAATGATCGCAAAACGGCAATATCGAGCAGGATATTGGCAAAGTTCTCGTCGGTCACAATCGCCCCGTCCACGCTCAGGACAAACGTCTTTTCGCGGAAACTGGGGATATACTGCAAAATCTCCCGCAGGTCAGTGGGTTTCATGGTTTATCGCCCGAATCAGCCCCGGACTTTTCCCCCGACCCGGCAAGCCGTCCGCTTGATTGACCGGCTCAACGCCAGCAGACACCGCTCGTTTTCGGACGGTGTCCCCACCGAAATGCGAATCCATTCAGGCAACTGATAACCGCCCATGGGCCGGGTGATGACACCCTCGGCTTGCAGCTCAGTAAAGACGCCCTGGCCGTCTCCCACCCGCACCAGGACGAAGTTGGCGGACGACGGCACATATTCGAGCCCCAAATTGCGGAAGCCGTCCTCCAATTGGCGCAAGCCGGCGGCATTGTTGGCGCGGGTCTTGTTCACATGCTCGACGTCATCCAGGGCGGCCAGCGCCCCGGCCTGGGCGAGTGAGTTTACATTGAACGGTTGCCGGATTTTCTCGAGGGCGGTCATCAGCTCCGGATGGCCGATGCCATAGCCAAGTCGCAGCCCCGCCAAACCGTAAATCTTGGAAAAGGTGCGGCACAGCAACAGATTCGGATGATCGCCTCGCCGAACTACCGGCAGCAGGTCCAATGGATCGAAAAGGAAATCGACGTAGGCCTCGTCCATGACCAGCACCACACCGGGCGGCGCTTCATTGACAAGGCGCACTACTTCATCCCGGGGCGCCAGAGTGCCGGTCGGATTATTGGGATTTGCCACGATAACGAGCCGAGTTTTTGGGGTGATCGCGTCGAGAATGGCCGGCAGATCGTGCCCGTAGTTTCGGGCGGGTACGGTGATCAGGTTTGCCCCAAACAAGCTGGTTATGATCGGGTAAACCGCGAAACAATATTGTGAAACCACAACGTCAACCCCGGGGCCGAGCAACGCATGCCCTATCATCTCGAACAACTCGTTCGAACCGTTGCCCAAGGTCAGGTTGGCCGGTTTCAATCCAAGCTTGGCGGCCAGTTTCCGCTTGAGATAAAAGGCATTGCCGTCCGGGTAAAGATGCAATTGCGCAAGCGCGTTTTGTATGGCCGCCAGGGCCAGCGGCGACGGGCCCCACGGATTCTCATTGGAGGCAAGCTTGATGATCTGCGCTGCCGGAAGCCCCAGCTCGCGAGCCACTTCTTCAATGGGCCGCCCTGGCTGATAGACCGGAAGATTGTTGAGTGAAGGATTAAGCGCAATAGACGTGGTCATGATTTCGGTTCTCTATTCGCCGGCCAGTTTCTGTCCGGCACCAGGATACAGTTTGTGATATTCGATCGACTGCAAGCCGATTATGGCCGCTACCCCGAGAATGTCATGCGCGGTTGAGCCGCGCGAGACATCGGCGGCCGGACGGTCCAATCCCAACAAGACCTGTCCGTAGGCATTGGCTTTGGCCATATGATGCACCAGCCGGCTGGCGATGTTGCCCGAATTCAGATCGGGAAAGATCAGGACATTGGCGCGACCGGCAACCTTGCTGTCCGGCAGCTTCCGCGCCGCGATTTGTGGGATCAATGCCGCATCGGCCTGCATCTCACCGTCGAAGTCGGCCTCCAACTGCCTTTCCCGCGCCCTTTTCTGGGCAAGGGCAGTGGCGGCTTGAACCCTGCCGATGCTGGGATGAGCCGCGCTGCCCTTGGTCGAGAATGACAGTAAGGCCACGCGCGGACGAGCCCCGATCAATTGCCGTGCCAGGCGCGCGGTATCGACAGCGATGTCCGCCAATTCTTCAACCGTCGGTTCAGGAATGACGCCGCAGTCGGCCATGAAAAGGACGCCGTTTTCGCCAAACCGAGTGTCTTCAACCTCCATAACCATGCAACTGGCCGCCGTGGTGGTTTGTGGTGCCACCTTGATAATTTGAAACAGGGGCCGCAAGACGCTGCCTGCGTTCTCGTTGGTCCCCGATACCAGGCCGTCGGCTTGGTGCATGGCCACCATCATCGCCCCGAAATAGTTCGGCTTAAGCATCGTTTCCAGGGATTCCTTTTCTTCGAGCCCCTTAAAATGGCGCAGCAATTCGAATCGCTTGCAAAAGGCATCCAGCTCATCACTTTCAGCCGGGTTGATAATACGGACCCCTTCGAGACTGACGTTCAAACGCTCGGCCGCCGCCTTGATCCTGGAACGATCACCCAGTAAAATGGGCGCGCCCAGGCGGAGGCAATAGAATTGACGCGCGGCCTGAATCACCCGCGGCTCGGTCCCTTCCGGAAACACGATCCGCTTCGGATGGCGCTGCAGTTTTTCGTAGACGGAGGCGATGAATCGCATATCTGTTTACTAGCTCACCGGCCCTGAAAGTGCAATCCGGAACCGTTGGTTGACTTTTCCACATCGCCCGTCAATGATTCGGCATCGATTGTGTTGTTGCGCAACAAGGTCATTATCGTTACGGGCGCGGGCGGAGGCCTGGGGGAAGGAATCGCG
>JAMCZD010000331.1 GCA_023473405.1 Candidatus Omnitrophota bacterium | reverse complement strand
TGGTTGCGCGCCTCGGCATTCGTCAGCAACGTGGTGCGCCAGTGCTCGACGACACGGCGGTATTTGTCTCCCCATTCGGCCGGGGCCGCCGAGTTGGTCAGCGCCTTTTCGGCAAACGAATTGATGCCGCCGGCATCGAGTCTCTCGATCGGGAGGGGGACGGTGCGGCTGAGTTTCGCGGCAAGATAGCGCCCGTTGCGGTCGCGAGTTCGAGTCTGCATTTCAAGGCGGTCCAACTGCGCGTTGAGCACCGCGCCCTGGAATTCGCCGAGGCGATAATTACCGGAGATGACATGATGCTCGTACCACCGCCCGCCGGTGATGCGTCCGCAATTGTGGATCGAGCGGCACGACTCGGCGGCCCGGCGCGTAATCTTGCCCACCACGCTGTCCCCGGTCCAGAAGACGTGGACTTCCTTGTCCAGCTCGCGGGCCAGGGTCTCGAGGTACGACCGCTGGTCCACCCCCAGGCTCGTTTGATTTGTCGCGGCGCCGTCGCCGCTGTAAAACGTCGGGCAGAAAATCATTTGCGCCTCGGGGTCCCTGGCGCGCAACCGGTGGAAGACGTCGTTTACCACTTTGGCTTGGGTGTCGGCGTTGACGCCTCCGGTGGCGTCGTCCAGGGAGATATTGAACCATTTGACTCCGAGGCCTTGCATCCAGGCATAGTGTTTGAAAAGCAGATCGACACTTTCGGGCGAATCATCGTTCACCAAGCGCCTGCTGGCGAGGTTGGGATTCATGCTGAAGCAGAACTGGATGCCTTGTTTCTGGCACTCTTGAACCACCTTCTCGTAGGCCTGTTTCTTTTCCAAAGGCAAGCCCTCCCACCACCGGTTGGCGCGTCCATTGCCCCAGTTCGACTCGTGCTCGAGGTCGAACATTCAGGATGCGCCCCAACAGCCAGCCTCCCGCCCCGAGGCACATCACCCCCCCAGGGCAAATCGCGGCCAGTCACGCACAAAGACGGCGTTCGTGGCGAGGATGAGTCCGAGTGAGGCGCCGATGCCCAGAAGCGAATCAATGAGCATTCGAACGCCGTTGGGTTCGCTGGGACCGCAGCCTGGCATCTCCTGCTTGACGGGACCCCACAGGCCCGGCGGCCGGCACCGGGAATAGAACTGTTTGAGCGTCTCGATCGGTTCGGGCGGCGTGAGCAGCGTGACCGTGATCAGGACCACGAAACTCAGCGCGAACAACAAGGTCAATCCTTGCCATAGGGGACGACTTTGAAAATCCAGGATGAACCACACGAGGATCGAAAGCGGCAACCCCAAGATGATGGCCGCCAATTCGCCCCAGGCATTGGAACGCCACCAGAAAAACCGGAACCACGCCAGCGGCAGCAGGAAAATCACCATGGCCGAGTTGATAAACATGAACCAGCTAACCATGTTGTCCACGAACAGCACGGTGACCACGGCTGCCAGGATGAACAGCGCCAGCGTCGTGAGACGGCTGACCCAGACTTTCTCGCCTGACCTGGTGAATCGAGCCGGCATCAAATCGTTTACCACGAAGCTCCCGCCCCAATTAATAAGTGAGCTCAAGGCGCCCATAAACGCCGCCACCTCGGACGCCACGAGCAATCCGATAAGACCATGAGGCAGACTGGAGCGTTTGATCAGCTCGCCCCAGGCATGCGCCGGGTCCTTCAGGAGGCTCGTTCCCGCCGGCGCGTCCCCAAGCCTACCCTGCAAGTCAGACGTCCAGAAGAGTGTCATCGCGACAATACCCAAGCCGATAAGGGGGAGGCGTGCGAAAGGAAAGGGCGGGAAAGGCGTTGAAAAGCTGACCCCCAACCGCATGCCGCTCGGTCCGCGCCGCCATGAAACGCTTGGCGGTCATTCCTTCTCCGGCGGTGGGCGAACCGGCGAAGAACCAACCTTGCAAGAATAGGATTGCGAGCGTGAGGACGTCGATGCCGGGGGTGGGTGGCGTTTGTAACACCCACATCACGAACGCTCCCGTGCCGGAGCTGTAGGTGGCGGTATTTGACAATCCGATGGCCCACCACGGCACATCCCGGCCGCCGGCGAAGTAGCCCGTCGCGCCCTTGCGTGACGAGCGGCGGGCGAACATCAAGCCGACCGTGAACACGACCGTGCACGACGCCGCCACTACCAGCCAATCAAGCAGGTTCATATTGCCGGGCCGTTGCTCCCGAATCCGCTACGGCCCGATGTCCGTTTCCCGAGGCGTTCCCGCGATGGACCAACAAGGCTTGTCATGATTTCCCATCTCAAATGGAGCCCGCCGCGAATGCAAGTAGTAACTCCCATTGGATTGACAAAGCAGACCTTTGAATGCGAGTATGTTCCGAAAGCGATGCGTTGAAGATGGCCTTAAACCCATTAGCCTTGATTGCCTCGCATCCAACCGGACTGGCTGAACTCTACTGGTTGGTGGATGCAGCCGAATCGCGTCAGCCGCTCAATGATCTGCGACCGATATGGGTGCGTAGCGGCATTCATCAATTGGGATCAACCAAGCCCCACCCGGAACGGCACCCGTATTGCGAGTTCGGGATCATCCTGGAAGGGCAGGCTATTTCGTTCATCAAAGGGGAAAAAGCCGAACGCCTGCCGGGCGACCTCTTGTTGGCGGGGCCCGGAGTGCCGCATTGGGCCATCATCACCAAGTATCCCACCCGTTTCATCACGGTCTATTTCCTGCCCAGCGTGTTGATCGAGTTGGGTCCGGAGAATGACGGGCCCCGATTGCTGCACCGGTTCATCGCTCGACAACCCCTTCGCGGGCACATGGTTCGCCCGTCCCCAGAGCTCCGGGACAAATTGGTCGGCTTGTTCGAAGCGATGGTTCGGGAGTTCGAGGGCCAACGGTTCGGACGCGAGATCAAACTCCGCATTCTGCTGATGGAACAATTAGTCGAGTTCCTTCGTTGGGAACAGCAGGAAGGACGCGATTTCGCCACCGTCGATTTGGCCGTGGATTGGAAGGTGATCGACGCCGCGCTCGAATATCTCCGCAATCATTATACGGAGCCGATTTATGCCCAGAACCTGGCTCGAGCCGCTGGGGTTAGCGAGTCCCGATTAAAGGTCCTCTTCAAGAATGCCTTCGGGATTCCATGGTGCAAATACCTGCAGAGCTATCGCGTCCATCGCGCAGCGGCCTTGTTCAGCGAATCCAGGTGCAGCGTCAGCGAGGCCGCCTTCGCCGTCGGCTTTGAAAGCTTGAGTCATTTTAATGCCGTCTTTCGCTCGCTCATGGGCCGCACTCCCAGCGATTTTGCCAACCAATTGCGCTTGAAAACTCCCTTCGGCTTGGAGGATTGCCGTAACCGCCAAATCGAGCTTGGGGACACCAAATCGGCAAAATTTAAGCGATAGCGCGCATGAATTGCGACAAGCCTCGACCTCATCCCTTTTGCCCCTCACGTCGTCCCGCACTTTGTCTTTCACTTGCTAGGACTTGCCCGATTTTTCGACAAGGCGGGGAGGCCAAAGTGAAAGACGAAGTGGAGAGAATCCGGCTTTTGATTACCGGCTCTAGCTAAAACAGCAAATGTTTGGACTAAAAACGGGAGACGCCATCAATGGCCCTTCATAAACTGAAACCATCAGTCCAAGAAGAAGTTAAGAAATGCAACCCGGCATTCAAATGTCAGAGGACAGTTTCAACAAAACCTACCTGGTGTCTTTATGATAAAAAAGCGTTTGGTATTGATCCGGCCGCGGATCGGCTTTGGGGCCTGCCTGATGGCGGCCCTGTGTATCGGGCTCACTGTAACCGGGTGCGGCAAAAAAGAGGTGGCGAAAGACGACGCAATGGCGGCGGCTCAGGCTGGCAAGGCGACCCCGCGGAATTACGTGGTGGATGGCAAAATCGATTTACAGGCAATGACGGCGACCTTGCGCGAATACGTCATTTGGAAAAAGGGATTTCCAAAGGACTTGAATGAAATGGTCACAAGCGGCTTCGTCTCCAGCCTCCCCAAACCGCCTCCGGGAAAGAGATTCGCCATCTATCGCGGTCCGATGATGTATGAAGTGATCTTGGTCAACCAATGAGTTGGTCCTAGACTTCGCACCTGAAACCTTTGGCGGCATTTCAAACCCCGAATCAGATACATGCCTATATGAAGAAATATTCATGCCCCAACCGTCCCCGTCTTATTGGCCGTTCATTTGGCTTTACCCTGATCGAGTTACTGGTGGTGATTGCCATTATTGGCATCCTGGCCAGCTTGCTCCTGCCGGTCCTGGCCACCGCCAAGGAAAGGGCCCACCGCGCCAACTGCGTGAGCAATCTCCGCCAATTGGCGATTGGCTCCCAGGTATACGCCATCGATAACGAAGATAAATTGTTTAATGGGATGCGCGAAGGCGGCGCTTCCTTCCTGTTGAGCATCTCAATTTCAATGTACACCACCCTGAGCAATATGTTCGGTGACAAGGTGTTTGACTGCCCGAATATCTACCCGGCCCATTTCCCCGGAATCACCGACGATCCCAACGGACGCTATCAGACCGGCACCGGGTATTACATCGGCTACCACTATCATGGGGGACGCGTCATGCCCGCCGACGCGCATTGGAAACCTCCCATGAAAACCACCGACATACCGGATAATAACAACCGCACAAATATCTACACCACCCAGTTGGTTCTGTTTTCGGACATGAACAGTTGGGCCAGTTGGTGGGTGGCCGCTCCCCACACCAGGGCCGGCGCGTATAAGAGAAACGGGCAATTCTATATCAATCCTTCCAATGGCGAAACCTCGAAACAACTGGGCGCCGAGGGCGGAAACGTTGGCTATCTGGACGGCTCGGTTTCCTGGAAAAAGATGCAAAACATGTATCAAAACTTCATGACCTTTTCCGGCGGCGGCGATCACCGCGGCGCCTGGTAATGCGGGGCTGGACGACGCGCCGCCCAAGCGAAAAAACAGCATGACTTTGGCCTAAAAACGGAAGCAGTCCATTGGCGTTTTTGGCTAGTATCTATTCTTGAATCAGCCTTTTCCATGCAATGACGAAGTCGAAACGGAGCAATATCAACCAACCTAAACCCAAAAACTTATGTTCCCATATCAAAAACGTCTCTGCAAACTCGCCGCGGCGGTTCTGCTCGCCTTGCCGATGGCGGCTGGCGGCACAATCGTAAACGTGGACTTAAATGGGGTGAGTAACTTCCCCGGTCCGGAACCAGACCCGTTGAATCCAACCTATGTCGGCCAAGGCCCGGCGGGTGGCGGCACCAATTTTAATGGTGTCCTAGTCGACTCGAGGCTCCCCGGTGGCGCCGGCACAAATTGGCAGGATGGCGATTTCTACCTCACCATCATAGCCGAGAATTTGCTTGATTCAGACGGCAATCCAACCGCGATCAGCTTCACCGCCAGCCCGGTCGGCGGCGATGGCGGCGCCACCGCTATCCCGAATGCGGCCGATTCCGGGGCCTTGTTCGCCGATTACATTTTCGTGGGTTACGCGCCGCATCCGGCCGATGCCACAGCCGCTTTTACCATCAGCGGCCTCGGATCGCTTACTTTCGTTGACCTCTATTTCTACGGAGCCGTCGTTGGGCCGATCACGATCCCCGGCGCGGCTCCAGCCACCTTCACCGACGTGGGAATTTTCAACTCCGGCAATACCCGGTATTTCAAACAGGTCCCCGTCACTGACGGGCAGGTGAGCGGCACCTTTGGCAGCGGCACGGTCGTAAGCGGATTTACGGTGGCAACGCCCGAGCCGCATCCGTTCGTCAAGTCCGTCGCCCCCACCGGCGGCTCGGTCCGCCAGGACGCGGCGATCCAGGTCGAGCTCGAGGATTACGTGACCCAGGTGGCGACGAATACCATTCAGCTATTCTTGAATGGCGCGGCCGTTACGCCAACCATCTCGAAGCCGGCGGGAAGCGATGTGACCACCGTCACTTATACGCCTCCCACAATTCTGCCCCAAAGGTCCGCGAACACCGTCATGATAGTTTTTAGTGACACTGGCACACCGCCGTTTACGCAGACCAATGAGTTCAGCTTTGTGGTCGTCAGCGAGGCCACCGCTGCCGGAACGGTCAACATTGACTTTGATGGATTCAGGGTCAACGACACACCGGCTATCACGTATGTCGGTCAAGGGGCGGCTGGAGGCGGCACCGTTTTCAACGGGTTGAGCGCTGACTCGACCCTGCCGGACGGAAGCAACAATGACGCTCTTACCGTAAACGGCAATGACCTGTTGAACTCGCTGGGCGACACGACCACGGTCGGTTTCTCGATTGCCACGGTGGGCGGCCGCAACACGGGGGCGGCAACGGACCCCACCACCGCGGGCGCCCTGTTTAATGACGCCATTTTCGTCAGCCGATTTGGCCAACAAAGCGGGTCGGCGGCGTTTTCGATAACCGGGCTGACCAGTCCGGGCGTGGACCTTTATTTTTACGTGGGGCCCGAGTCGGCGTCACAACCGGTCAGCGTCGAGGGTCGCGATCCGAGTCCATTTGCTGGCGGCGGAATATTCACCAGTGCCAACACGGTCTACTTCTCTCATGCCCCAGTGAGTGGTGGGAAAGTCAGCGGCACGCTGGGCACGACGAATTTGGCGTTTGCGGCCATCAGCGGTTTGACCATCGTGACTCCATTGCCTCACCCGTACGTGAGTTCGACCGCTCCCGCGCCCAGAGGCGCCCAAACGAACGCGGTTATCAGCGTTGTTCTGCAGGACTACGTGGCGCAAGTAGTCACCAACTCGATTCAGCTCCTCCTAAACGGCCTGACCGTCACTCCGGTCATCACGAAACCGGCGGGGTCAACCGCGACTACCGTCAGCTACACTCCGCCCGACGGCCTGATTCCAGGGTCCTCGAACGTGGTCAGGGTTGTGTTCAGTGACAATGCCACTCCCCCGGTAACGCAAACCAACGAGTTCGGTTTCCTGGTAGCCCGATTATTGGTGGGATCGCCGCTGACCATTGCCATCAACTTTCGCGCTGATGACGCCGGCGGCTTGAACGGCGTCATGTTCCCGGACGACTCGGCTGGGGTTAATCCCACGGTCAACTGGAATAATGTCCCGGGCGCCAATCTCAACGTGGCCGGCCTGATTGACTCGACAGGTGCCGCGACCCCGGCAAATCTGGACATCGTGTCCACCGCGTTGCAGCTTTTCCAGGTTGCCAATACCGCCATCGAACCGGGCGACCAGGAGATGATGCGCGGCCATATCTACTGCTCGGGCGGCAACACCATCGACGTCACCGTCAGCGGGTTGACCGCGACCTACACCGGGCCGGGCTACGACCTTTATATCTATTGGCGCTCCGGCACCGGTGCCTGGCCGCACACGTATACCATATTGGATGACTCGGGCGCGACCGTCGCCGGTCCAGCCGAGGTTGCCGACTCGAATGTCATCGGGTTCGACGGGACCTATGTGGAATCGGATGGGAATGGCTCGGCAGGCCATTACTATGTCTTTTCCAATCTGAAGCTGGCCAATTTCACCATTCATTTAGAGGCGCCTTCGGGCAGCTACACCTACATCAGCGGTCTGCAAATCCAGGTCCGCGGCTCAGGCCCGCCGGTCTTCAAGCTCCAACCCCAAAGCCAGCACGTAGCCGAACTCCAGCCGGTGACTTTCAGCGCCTTCGCCGATGGCGAGCCTCCCATGAGTTACCAATGGTTGAGGAACGGCGTGGCGATCGAGGGCGCAACCAATAAGAACTATACGATCCCGAGCGTCACCCGGAATGATGAGGGCGCCCAATTCAGCGTGCAGGCCACTAATGCACTGGGCAGCGCCACCAGCAGCACCGCTGTCCTGACCGTGGAAGTGATCACGACGGGGCCAACCCTGGTTGCCGCCCAGACCGTCGCCGGCAGCACGAAAGTGACTGTGGCGTTCTCGACCGCGGTTTCCGCCTCGACCGCCACCGCGAAGGGCAATTACGCCATCAATAACGGCATCAGCGTCAGCCAGGCGGTGGCCATCAGCTCGAACATTGTCGTCCTTACCACCTCGCCCATCCCGTCCGGAACGACCACCTATACGTTGACGGTTAACGGGGTGCAGGACCTCGTGGGCAATTCCATCGCTGCTGATTCGCAGATTCCCATTGCCGTCATCGCCGGCGCGGATGCGGTTAGCTCGGGCAGTTTACAGTTGTGGCTCAAAGCCGACACCGGTGTCACCGCTGGCGCGGACAGCATGGTTAGCCAGTGGAATGATCAATCTACAAACCACAACAACGCCCTCCAGGCCGACCCGGCCAAGCAACCCCTGCTCGTGCCAGGAGCCTTCCCCGCAACCGGCAAACCCGCCCTCCGGTTCGATGGCGTCCAGACAGCCGTGGACGGTGATTATCTCCAGGGAAGCGGCCAGGTGGATATCCCGGCTGGATTTACTTCGTTCCTGGTTTACCTGATGGCCAATACCGAGCCGCGCCAGGAGCAAGTCGCACTCGGCATAGGTGTCCCGGGACAGGCCAGCGCCAATCGCTTTAATTACATCCGCAGCGGTTTTGGCGGCGGGGACAACGAGATGTCCTTTGCGGCCTGGGCCAATGACTATGGAACCGGATTCAGCATCCCTCCCAACACTCATCGCATCTGGACGATGCGGCTCAGCGACGACATGACCCGGATCGACTTATATGACAGCGATGGAACCACTGAGTCCGCCTTTTCGCGCGCCTCCCAGAATCTCCTACCCCCTGGAGCCGGCTATTATGTGGCTGGATTGGGCGAGCAGGCCCGGAACCTGCAAGGCGATATCGCCGAAGTGATCGTTTATAAGGGGGCGCTGAGCGATACCGACCGTGTTACCATCGAGAATTACCTGGTGCAAAAATACCTCGTGGCTGCGGGACCTGAGCCTATCCGGGTTAGCATTGCCCAATCCGGCCAGCAATTGGTCATAAGCTGGACGGCGGCGGGCACCCTGCAGTCCGCGGACAGCCTGGCCGGTCCATGGAGCGATATGAACGGTCAAACCAGTCCTTACACGTTCACCCCATCGGGAACAGCCAAGTTCTATCGATTGAGACAATAAACGGTCCCGCTGCGATCGTTGTTGGGCGGAGACCTTGCCAACCCAAACGGCCGGGGAGAATATCCCCGGCCGTTTTGCTGGTGAGCATTTGGATTTGCCACTTTATTCCCGAAGGTCTCGACGGGATGATCGGCGACTGGGAGTAGTGCCAACGGCGCATTGCCATCCCAGCCTGGGGCAACGCCCCAGGTTACCGGCCAAAAACAGATCCAAGGGCCAACGGCCCGTTCCATCCTGGCAATTGTCACGAGGTTCTGCACCCGAACGCCATGCCGCAATTATTGAGCACTGTCCACGTCATATCCAGCGCATGGATGGGACGGATTTTCAGCCCTTGGATTGTTTTGGCCATCGCTCCTGGGGCGCTGCCCCAGGCTGGGATGGGGCCGCACCTTTGGTACTTAACGGGACCCTTAATTGAGAATTGTAAATTAGTCATTGGTAATCGGAATTGGAGTGGTTACGCACTTATTAAAACCTGGCCCTGCCAGGTCGCAGGTATTCTTTTAATAACAAATTTTCAATGATCAATTCTCAATTTCTGTGGCGTCGATGGTCAGACATTTGCTGGCATAAAAGCGGGGAATGTTTTTCCATACGCTGGTTGATTATCGGCACATGATTTTGCAAGTGGCGCCATCGCCGAAGGCTGGGTGGCCGCCAATATTCGCCGCTGCCGCAAGAAATAATTCCAAGCCTCGGCCACCTTCTCCTCAAACAGGCAAGGGAATACGAGCAACGGACAGGGGGTTGTCCATGCCAGAGCCGCGGCTTCGTTGGTCGCCAGGCACAATTGCCGGCACAAAGCGGGCTCCCGCGTCGAGTCCAATGCCGATTTAAGCAGCCGCGCCTTGATCTGTTGAAATTGCGTGGTCCCATTGTCGCCCTGGTCCGTCCTTGCAGCCGGCAATCGAAACGGCATGCCCGGCGCGAATTCGGGCGAACCCCAGTTTTGGGAATGGGCCAAACTCACATTCAGTATTCTCTTCATATGCGAATTTTCACGCGGCATTTTTTCATCAATCCAACCCGCCATTTTCAGAGGCCGGGGCCTGGGTAGTCGCCGTTGCGTGTCTACATGCGGAATAGACGGTCGAGCGTTACGTGAGGTGACCGAATTGGGATGAACAGGGCCAAAAGCGTGACGGATCGCGGCCGGCACGGGGTGAAGGCAGCGATCATTGGCTCAAGCCAAGGCACGCCACCCACAAGCGGCGCCTTTTGGTTGTTCATTTCTCGCATACCCACCTTCATTTTACTACGGCCAAGCGGTGGTCTAGGTTGAATATCGGTGATTACTGATATACGCAAAGAATACACCTTGCTCGGTCTGCGACGGCGTGATCTTCATCCCGATGCCATCTCGCAGTTTCAAATCTGGTTCCAGCAGGCCGCTGATGCCGATGTCGCCGAACCGAGCGCCATGACGCTGGCTACGGCTGACAAGGATGGACGGCCATCGGCACGGATGGTCTTGCTCAAAAGCGTGGATGAACGCGGATTCAGTTTCTACACCAACCATGAAAGCCGAAAAGGGCGCGAGCTGGCGGAGAATCCTCGGGCGGCATTGGTCTTTTATTGGGCCGAGCTGGAGCGTCAGGTCTGCGTCTCAGGAGACGTCT
>JAMCZD010000032.1:8431-10736 GCA_023473405.1 Candidatus Omnitrophota bacterium | reverse complement strand
TCTATGACTACAGCCATTGGCCCCGAGACCGGGCAAGGCAAAGCTCTTATTCGGATCGTGGGTAACGGTGTCCCAGTGGAACTCCAAGAGGTGATTGTAATAAGAGAGCTGCGGACCCGAACACTGGCTGTAGTCATAGATGCGGTAATGTTGGAGTTGATTGCTGAGGTAAATCTTGGGCGGGGCGCTGACATGGCCGGGAAACTCCGCGAACCCGACCTTGGCGCGGTTGGTGCGGAGCGTGGCGACCTCGGCGGCCAAGGGAAAACAGACCGGGTCCAGCGGCAGCGCTTCAGCTCCAAGGCTGCCGGACAAGCCTCCCAGCGCCAAGGCCAGGAGCCAGGAAGGTTTAAAAGAATAGGAATGCGAAAATAGTGTTTGCTCGGTAGATCGGTTGTCCTCCATGCCGGCCAATATGCCTCGGGCGACTCAAACCTGTGAATATCCTAAAATTGGGGTATTTTTTGAAACCGGTGAGTCTAGGTCTCTTTTCATCCTTCGCCTCCTCGGTCCCCTTCGTGAGAAACACTTGAGGGTCTCGCCATGGGAAACGAAGGGGTGAAGGATTGCTGAAGCTCATATCGTCACCCGGGTCCCGGCCTTTTCTCAACTGACCCAAGCCAATGCAGCCGCGCCAACGACGGCGACGATACCCCCGATAATCGAACGAGGCGTTAGAAGGTCGCCTTCGAGGAAACGCGCAAAGGGGATTACCACCAAGGGGGTCGTTGCCACAATTGGGAGCACCACCCCGGTCGGCGTGGTCTTGAGTGCCCATTGGTAGCAACTCACCCCCAGGACTGGCCCCTAGAGGCTGTTAAAAACAATCCATGGCCACGCCAACCGCCATTGCTTCTTGGTTTCAGCCAGCCGTGCCGATTGTTCTCTAGCGTTACCACCTCGCCATGCCCGGACCTGCCGGCGATTGACCAGCCAGAAAAACAGACCTCCTACAGCCAATCCACCCAGGATTCGCAGGTAAGCGGCCGTTGCCCCGTCGATGTTTTGCCCCGCCAGCTCGGCAACGGCGAACGCCTTCCGGCTCAGCACCGCGCCGAATCCTTGTCCAAAAGCCGCCAGCAACGCATACAAGGTGCCCGATACCGTTCGCGCCGAGGTTGGATTTGCTGAAGGACCGGGCGGCGACAGGGCAATCGCCACTCCCAGCAGGATTGTGGACCCGCAAAGAATCTGGACCCCGCTCAATCCAACGCCCAACCAAAGCGCAAACTGTCATATTTTGGCGTCCAATTCCCGAACGGCAGACCAGACCCCGTTAAGGATGGTCAGCCGTGACTTCATTCCGGAGATTACGGGCCAGATTCGGTTCACGCATTCCCGTATGCCCTTTGAATCAAGACAATTGTGAAAATAGATCACGTCATCCACTGGCACAAACCAGTCCGGCTTATGCGCGTCAATCCCACAGACGCGCTGGCGCTCGGGTTCGAGCATGCTGCAGGTATGGCCAAGGGCGGTAACCAGATATGTCCGCAGTCCCTCGTTAGCCCCTTGGACCACCGTGAAGCCGTTGGCCTGGTGGAGAAGCGTTTTGAGGCGGCTGACTTGAGCAGGATCGTGATCAAGCCGGGGGCTGCTGAGCGTGGGATAACAACGGCAAGCCGAGTTGATCAGGTGGTTGCGGGTTGGCTCAGGAAGGCGTTCGAGCCAGCCCAGCAAGGCCTCGATCTGGGGTTGTTGCGTACGCTGTAATTTGTCGAAAACAGAACTCTTGGCCTGGCCGGCATAGCCCGTCAGGTCCTGGTAAGTAATTTTCCGTGCCTGGCCTCCAGTTCGCCTTTAATGGCTCGCATAAGCGACCGTGCGCGGTCGGGTTGGTAAGGTAAAAACTCAGCAGTCCCTGATTGGCCGAGCGAAGCATTGCTTTTCATAGCGTCGGATTGGGGAGGCAAAATGCCCGATCGACACTCCCCCTTGTTCGGAAATCCGAACGACCGTCTGGAAAATCGAACAAAAGAGGCGATTCCCGAATATTCCTTTAAGCCGAGCACCAAGCCCCTTTAAATCCAAGCCTATGAATTGGCGCCTGCATATCCAGGCTTCTCGACCAGCAATCAGTTGGACGTTATCCGGGAGTACGCAAACCGGCGCGGTTTGGAAATCGCCGTAATTTACTCAGATGAAGGAAAAAGCGGCTTGAACATCCAGGGTCGCGATTCCTTGGCCCAGATGATCCACGAAGTGCAGAGCGGGCGGGCGCAGTATTCTGCTATCCTGGTTTTCGATGTAAGCCGGTGGGGGCGATTCCAAGAAGCCGATGAAACCGCTTATCTGTCGACCAATC
>JAMCZD010000032.1:0-8421 GCA_023473405.1 Candidatus Omnitrophota bacterium | reverse complement strand
GGCCTTCGGTCCTGTCAAGGTTACACTGACCCGATTCGTTGCCTTCGAATCCGCGACGTTTTCCCAGTCGCTTGAATCTGCGCTTCCGGCATGTTGCAATGTCATTCCCAGGCCGGCTCGGTTCCATTCGACCCTCACCTCGTTAGCGGACTTCGGCTCCCAATGGATGGACAACGCCGGCAATTCGAAGATCACGACACCTAGAGACGCCGCCACAACGAGCCTGTCTCCTGAGGTGGCAATGCAGCTAGCGTCGAAATCTGAAGTGCCGGCAACGGCCTTTGGTTGCAGTGGATCGCTCACATCAACGATTTCAAGGCCTCGCCCGACGTAGTTCGTACCGTTATAGTTTCCAACCGAGACCAGGTAAACCAGGTTACCACTCACTGAAAGGCCTTCGGTCAATCCTTCCTTCTCGTAGGCGCCAAGTAAGCGGGGCGAATCGAGATTGTGCATATCGATTACCTGCAGTCCCGCCCAATAGTCGGCAACGTAAGCCAGGTCACCGACCAGTTTAATTCGATATGCTCGCCACTTGGTTTTGACCGTCGATCGCAGCCTCGGGTTACTCGGATCGTTGACGTCGATGACCTTGACCCCGCCCTGCATCGCAGCGACGAAAGAGGTGTTACGAGAAACATCAACGTCCATGGCCTCGCCATCAAGCGGGAACGTCGCTAGCCTACGGGGCAAATGAGGATCACCAATGTCGACGATATCCAGACCACCAAAGCCGGCGGCCACATAGGCCGTCCCTCCGGAAACGGCCACCCGGTGGGCGTTTCCCACGGTGTTAAATACGCCGACAGGCTCCGGCTGTTTGGGATTGGACACGTCAACCAACCGCAAACCTCCGCCTCCGTCCGCCAGGTACGCCATTCCCGCAGCCACCGTCACCCCAGCGGTATCACCTGGAGTGTCAAATTCAGCCACTCGTGTGGGTTGAAGAGGATCGGTGATATCGAGGATTTCCAGTCCCGCCAAAGAATCGGCCATGTAGACCGTGTTCCCGTCGATGGCCAGGTCTTCTCCCGTTCCTCCCGTTTGATAACCACCCAATTCGCGTGGAATTTTCGGGTTAGACACGTCGAATATCTCCAAACCAACATCATCGGCGAGGTAAAGAAGATTTCCGACCAAGACCACGTCCAAGCCGTAACCTTTGGTCGGGACTGAGGCGGTCCGTTGGGGGTTTGCGGGGTCGCTGATGTCAAAGGCCTCCAATCCACCGAATCCTGCCGCCAAGTAGACCATGTTATCCCGTGGCGCGGACTGGTAGTAGGTTCCCACGATGCCTCCGATGGATTTCGGGTGCGCAACGTCGCTGAAATCGTAGATGGAAAGGTCCGAAAACGTGGCAACATAAGCGTATCGTCCGTCGGTTGAGACCGTTGCTTCCGGAGCCCAGGAGTTGGAAATCGATGAAATCAATTTGGGCGTAGTGGGATCGGTTACGTCAATGAAATCCAGGTGGTCCGGGTAATGCAAGCCCTCCGGTCCTTCAAGCATCAACGCCGTGTTGCCGGCAAGGGCAACCGAGAGGCCCCAGGTCGATGCGACAAAGGTGCTCAAAAGGCGCGGCTGGACTGGATTGCTTACATCCACGATTTGCATCCCAATGTCCTGAACAAGGTAAACAATGCGGTTCGTATAAGCGATGTCCAGAGTGTAATTATCCCCGGCGAATGAACCGAGCTTGCGCGGTTGGTCCGGACTGCTGATATCCACAATTTCGAATCCGCCAAGACGCCCCGCGACATAGGCAAAATGGTCCTTCATTGCCAGGGCATAGGCGCCTCCGGCAATCGGACATTCACTCAACCACCGCGGCGTGAAGGGATCACTCACGTCGAGGACAGTTAGTGTTCCGGCCGCTACGCAGGCTAGATTTCCTTCAACTGCCACTGCACGGGCATTGCCGCGCACATGGCTTGGCCAAGTCCCCAATTGGACCGGATAGAAATCGCCGCCGATCATTCGGACAATCGATAAAAGGAAGACGACTATCGGCAATAAGGCGCCGAGGAAGGAACGATTCACACGTTTCCGGCGGGCGAAACAGCCAAACAGATGAAGCTGAATGGATTCATTCACTGGTTTTATTATCCTCCTTTTCCCTGCGCGGGACAATCCCTTTCAACATTTCACAACTGGGGTGTGCCACGGGTTGATGCTTTAGACAACTAACAACCCCGTTCCCTGCCGTTCGAGGTATGGCTCGCATCCAAAACCTGGATGGCGGATGCATCTCAACGGTTCGCCACTTGCCCAGGGCAACAACCCAGTGTATTTTCTGACATTAGTGTGGTATTCCGAAAGTATAAAATAGTCCATGGTCTGGGAAAAACTCTGTGCCATTTGGCTTTATGTTGTGATTTCGGGGTGTCTCGTTTTCTCCTCGGCGTTTTTGGTGAACGGACAGCCGGCCTTCCTGGATATCGGCTTTGATCCTGGCAATGGACCCGACGGGAAAATCAGGGGCATGGCGTTGCAGGCGGATGGAAAGATACTGGTTGCGGGAGGCTTTACCAATTTCGCGGGGATTGTCCGAAGGCAAATCGCCAGGCTTAACACCAACGGGACAGTTGATTTGACCTATTCCTGTCATCCTGAACCAAATGCACCGGTGAAAAGCATACTTGCTTATCCCGGCGGCAAGGCCCTCGTAGAAGGAGATTTTACTGAAATTGGCGGCTTGCATCGCGTTTATTATGCCAGACTGAACAGGGACGGCTCGGTTGATCCGAGTTTTGATCCGGGGGAGGATTTGCCGCAACTCGCGACCGTTGTTCAATCCGATGGCAAGATACTGCTCTACGGCAATTTCCAATCCATTCGCGGTTTGCCCGTTTCCGGCGTTGCCCGGCTCAATTCTGACGGTACTGTTGATGCCTCTTTTCAGCCCTTTCTCGGTTTTGCGTCTTCGCAAGCTTCTGATCTTGTGGTCCAACCCGATGGCGCGATCATTATAACGGGTGCATTCAGAAGGTCCAATGCTGAGCCAGTGCAATACATGCTACACTTGACGTCCGAGGGGGCAAAAGACCCGTCTTTTCATGCTCCCTCCGATACATACTTCGGGGATGGTTTGGCTTTGCAACCCAATGGCCGTATTTTGTTATATAGCCCAAGCATGATTGAGCGCCTTTTCCCGGATGGAAGCCGCGATTCCAGTCTCGACATTTCATACCCGTATTATGCCGTGGCCTTTTCAGATTACGCTAACCGGATATTACTATGGAAAGCCACCGAGTATGATTCATTTCCAACGGGTGATCTTGTCCGTCTTGATTTCAATGGTTCGCGGGATTGGAGTTTCGACATCGGACTGTTCCGCGGTATTGACATCGTCACCGTCCAACCTGACGGCAAGCTTCTGATTGCAGGCGACTTTACTGAGGTGGAAGGAATTCCGCGAAGGTTTGTCGCGCGGTTGCTTGAGTACTCAGAAAAGGCAGTTTTTCATTTCGCCACCCCGGCTTACGAGACTTCTGAAACAAACTCGCAGGTGAGGCTGCAAGTCGTCCGGGGCGGACCGCCGGATAACACCGTCTCCGTTGCCTTTCACACTGCCGACGATACCGCAACAGCCGGCTATGATTATGTCGCCCAAACCGGCCGGATCGAATTTGGGCCCCGTGAGCGCTTTCAAACCATCGCAATTTCCATTCTGAGAGACCCTTTGGGCGGAGAGGCGGATGAGGACTTCACCATCGCGCTGGAGAACCCGGGACCCGGAGCAGTTATTACGTCACCCGCAACCGCAAAGGTGTCCATTCATGAGGATGAACACTATGATTCGACTTTCGATCCCGGTGCCATCGACCGAATTCTGTCACTTTCTTTGCAGCCTGATGGCAAATTGCTGGTTTCGGGTTTGTTCACAAATATCCACGGAGTGCCGCGCTCGCACATCGCTCGACTTAACAGCGATGGTTCGTTGGACCCCAGCTGGCATGCGCCGACTTTCTGGCCGTATCCTAGCTTTTTGGGTTGTGATTATATACTCTCTCTTGATGTCGTATTAGTCCAACCCGATGGACGAATCGTGGTTGCTGGTGCATTCACGGGCGCTAATAGGAGCGATTACGCCTATCCCCGTGGTTTCGCCAGGCTCAATCCGGACGGCTCCTTGGACACTGCCTTTGATCCCGGACCCATGTACGGATTATACGCTGCGCCCAATTGGCCCCTTTTCGCCGGCGGGGCGATTCAGCCAGATGGAAAACTTATTCTTGGCGGCGCGTTCATAATGCGCGTAGAAAACGAGCCCACAAACCTCGTTCGGCTCCCGGCGGGTCCTCCGCTTGTCACTGAGGCGCGCTTTGAACAAATTGCAGTCGAAACCAACGGAACAGTCAAGGGGACTGTGAGTTTTGAAGGCAGCCAATATTACGTTATTGAAGCCTCAACTGATTTTCGACACTGGCTTCCGGTCTATACAAACATTGATCAACAGCGCCTAAGCAGCTTTGCAGACGCGGGAGCCATGAGTCGCCTGCGGCGCTTTTACCGGATTCGGCCTTGGGAATGACCATGTCAAGAGTGTTAAGGCACGAGAAATAGCACAGCACCAACATTCTGGTTCGTTAGATCACGCGCCCAACAAGCCCCTGTAGGCCAATTCCCCGAGACTCAAATGGTGAGGTATTGGTGGTACGGCGTTGAGTATTATGGTTTGCACTGTTAGGTTCTCAGGACGATTTTGAACAGTGTTCGAACCATCAAAAAGGCCCCCCGGTTTCCCGAGGGGCCTTGAAGCGGGCGAAATCACCGCCTATTTCGCCACCATTAATTCGAACACGCGCCGGAAAAATCGTGCCCGGCCTGTGATCCGCCGGACGATCTTGACCGCCTGAGCGTCGGTGAGCTTGAATGCGCCTTGCAGGTCCTTGGCGATCTCCTCCTTGTTTTTGCCGGACAGGAATAGGAACGAAACCAAGCCGCCTTTGGTCGCCTTCAGTTCCTCGATGTTGCCTGGTAGCCTGTCGGCGATTTCGTCACCGCTATTGGCCTTGGTGACTTTCACGGCCTTCTCTGCCGGTTCGCGCTTGGCCTTGGGCGTTTTCGCCTGCGTCGCTTGATCCTTAGCCGTCTGTTCCTTCTTTGCTTCGTTGTTGTTTTTCATCGTGTTCTCCATTCTGTGTTTTTTTTTGTTTTGTTCACTCTGAACATGAGCCTCGCTGCGGTGAGGAGGTAAGAGTGTCCAAGGGAAATTCGGAAAATCCATGTTTTCCAACCCGCAAAGCCTGCTCGGCATGGGGATTAGCCTGTTTACCCGTCCGAGCTGTGTCCTGCCGGTTTGCCGAACTGGATCAGCGCCTTCAGCAGACAAACAGCCCCACCGCCATCACGGCCGTTGCCGGCATGGGCGGGGTAGGTAAAACCGAGCTCGCCATCCGCTATGCCCGGAGCCGACTCGGCGCCTATCATGCGGGGGTTTGCTGGGTCAAAGCCCGCGGCACTGAATTGGCCACCCAAGTCCTCGCTTTCGCCCAGGACCATCTCGGTCTGGTGCCACCGGAAACGCTGCAAGATGCCGAAAGACGTGTGGGCTACTGCTGGGCCCGCTGGCCAGGCCAGGGGCGTGTTCTCTTGATCCTGGATGATTTGGCCGACTGGAATGTCATTCAGCCGTTCCTGCCAACATCCGACCGATTCAGAATCCTGGTCACCACGCGTAAGACCTTCATTGGCGTTCAGCCAGTACCCCTTGACGTTTTAGCCCCTACGTACTCATTTGCCCTATTAAAGTCCCTGGCTGGTGCCGAGCGCTGTGAAGCTCAACGGACCGATGCCGAGCGGCTGTGTGAATGGCTGGGCCACCTACCGCTGGCGCTTGAACTGGTTGGGCGCTACTTGGGCGGCAAACCGGATCTAACGCTTTGCGAGATGCTCTCCCGTTTGCGCGGAAAAGGCCTTGACCATCCCTCCACCAAGCGAGCGGAAGGCATGATGACGGCCGAGCGCGGTGTCGGTGCGGCCTTGGAGCTCAGTTGGGACGAGTTGAGCCAGCCACAGCGGGAGCTCGGATGCCTTTTGAGCCTCTTTGCCCTGGCTCCAGTTCCCTGGGAGATGGCGCAGCGTTGCTTTCCGGATTTGGATCCCGAGGACCTTGAAGACGCGCGGGATTCGGGGCTCTTGGGGGCCAGCATGCTCCAGAGGAAGGGCGAGGGATTTTACCAGCTTCATAAACTGGTCCGCGAATTCCTCCGTGCCAAGCTGGAGTTGATGCCCTCGGCAGCCGGGCTGAATAAGGCGTTCGTTGGGGCGCTGGTTGCCGCGGCGCGGCGGATTCCACAGCAAACAACTCTGGAAATCTTTTCGGCCTACGCCCCCCTCATCCCGCACATCGAGGAATTGTCCGAGGAAAGGACTGAAGACCTGGGAGAGTACGACCTGCTCTGGCCATTCGTTGCGCTTCAGAGACTGCATGAATATCAGAGCCTATTCTTCCAAGCCGAGGCTTGCGCGGCCAAGGCACTTGCAGCGTCGAGCCGGCGTTTCGGTCCGGAGCATCCGAATGTGGCCCTAAGTCTCAACAACCTGGCGGAGCTGTATCGCGACCAAGGCCGGTATGAGGAGGCGGAGCCGCTTTACACCCAGGCGCTGGAGATCGCTGAACAAACGCTTGGCCAATCCCATCCGACCACCAAGACGATCCGCGGCAATCTTAATACGCTCAAGAATAAGCCTTCATGAACTCCTGGTTGCCAACCTCGGCGGCGACTTTTCATGAGTAAAAATGTCCTTTCCGAATTGCTAGATCTCTTGAAATACGGGCAAGGCCGCTTTAACCCAGCTAAAATTTTATCGCTTCCTTGTTTTGATCGGCCTTTAATCTCCGAGAAAGCAAGCGTACTTATGACAACGTACAAGGTGATTGGCCGTCGGCAATTCTTGAAAAGCAGTATCGTACTCACAGCGGGTATCGGTTTTGGGAAGGTTCTCCCAGCAATCGGCGCGCAAGTGACACCGGTTAAGCTCAGCACCCCGGCTATGGAGAAACTGGGCTGGAAATTGAGCGTCCAGCTTTACACCTACCGGCGATTCCCGCTTTTCGAGGCACTGGACAAGGTCGCTGCGCTTGGCATTCGCCATATCGAACCGCTAAGCGCTCTCAAGGTTGATAGCCATCGGCCGGATGTGCGGGCCAACGAAGATATGCCGGCGGACGTGCGCAAGGAATTCAAAGAGAAGCTTGCGGAACGAGGCATGTTTCTCTCCAGCATTTTTGCCAATTTCAATGGCACACCCGGGCAGGCGAAACGCCTTTTCGAGTTTTGCAAAGAGATGGGCACCGGCACAATCGTGGCTGAACCGCCCGCAGAGGCGTTAGACATGATCGAGAAACTCTGTCTTGAGTATCAGATCAATGTGGCCTTTCATAATCATGCCCGCGGCCAATCTCCTTATTGGAAACCCGAACAAGTCCTCGCTGCCTGCCAAAACCGGACCGAGCGCATGGGTGCGTGCGCCGATGCGGGGCAATGGGCCCGCTCCGGACTCGATCCGGTGGAATCACTACGAAAGTTGAAAGGTCGAATCATCAGCTTCCATCTGAAGGACATCGCCAAGAAGAACGATCCTAATTGCCGCAATACGGTGTTCGGCGAAGGGGAAGGAGACTTTGCGAATGTCCTCCAGGAACTGAAGCGTCTGGGCTATCGCGGTCTTACCACCATTGATTTTGAGCATGACACTCCAGCCCTGCAGGAGGATATGGCCCGGAATGTGGCGTATATGGAAGAGCGGGCGAAAGAGCTCCTCAATGCTTAGCCACGCCGTCATTTATCACCTGGACCTGCGCCGGCTTCACCGCGTCGCCGGCACTCTTTATTAGAAGCGGAAACGCCTGCCATCGCTCCTAACAATCGCAGTCTCATGGCCGAGCAGAGACGTGACTAATGCTTTATCGGGTGGCGCTGGGCCGTCGGCCTGTCCATTCATGCGCATCGATTACTTGGATGTCATTAGAATCCAAGGACTAGCGGCAATGAAAAAAATTTTCGTTTTTTTCTTGTGCCATTCACATCACATGACACCGACGGCTTGGTCTCCACGCTGGCCGGCAGCAGTGAACCGGGCGAGATCGATGGGCCCGTGGCCTCCGCTCGTTTCACGACCCCGATGGGGGTAGTATTTGACACGTTTGGCAACGCTTTCGTGAATGACTTGCTCGGCCACCGGATTCGGAAGATCGGCCCTGATGGGATTGTGTCCACGTTGGCCGGGTCCGAGGCTGGTTTTCGGGACGGCTGGGGAACAAATGCCCTGTTTGATCACCCGTTCGGCCTGGCGATAGATTCCAACAATAACCTCTATCCTACATTCCGCAGTTCAGGAACATGAAATTTTGATTTAATTTCCCAGCATTTTTGAGGTTTCCGCTGAGACCGGATCGTTTTCAAATGGTTCTCG
>JAMCZD010000320.1 GCA_023473405.1 Candidatus Omnitrophota bacterium | reverse complement strand
CTTCAGCAGCTCAACGACCTGCCCGACGACCTCATCACCAAAGTAAACATTCTCTACTACACCGACGCCCGTGAGGCGCTGCTGAAGGCGATAGTGGAGTGAGAATTGCGAAGCGAATGAGTAGTCCACATTGCACATTCGGCACGGGCGAACCAGCCCTGTCCGATCTTCTCGGCCAGATCGGCAAAGGCGCGGTTCAGTTGCCGACGCAGCCGCTCAGCGAGCTGTGACCTGGAGGGCGGTTCCTCAAAGAACATGTCGCGCATGCCCCGGTAATCCAGTTCAAAATCGGGCAACCGGTAATTGTGTCAGCGGCCACTCGATCTGATGCGTAAAAGGCCCGATGTTTTTAGGATGCCTGGCAGTATCGCGATGACGGCCGGCATCGCCGGCCCCTGTGGCGTGGGCCGGCGCATTACAGGTCAAACCTCGAGCGTTCCCTCATAGGCTTGACGATAAATGGAAATCGCATCGTCGAGGGTCACCGGTCTCGGGTTATTGTCCATCAACCGTTTAACCTTCAAGCACGATTCGGCCATCGAATGGATGGCCTCCTGCGGGATGCTCAATTGCCGGAGATTAGTGGGGATGCCGCAACGCTCCTGCAACTCGCGAATCCTCATGATCCCCTTGCGGGCGACGATTTCCGGCGGGCTATCTTCCTGAATTCCGGCGAGGGTGGCAATGCGGGCGTATTTTTCGGTGCAGGCGGGCAGGTTAAACTGCATGACAAAAGGGAGCAGGAGGGCATTGGCGACCCCGTGGGAAATCTCGTACTCGCCACCTAATGGATAAGCCATGGCGTGCACCGCGGCAGTATTGACCGGGCCGAGACATAATCCTCCGCAGAGACTGCCCATGGACATGGCGACGCGGGCTTCCGCCCGGGTTCCGCAAGCCACCGCCGTCTCGAGGTTGGCCAGGATCAGCCGCACTCCCTCCAAAGCCCAAAGGTCCACCAGCGGGTGCGCGAATCGGTTCGTGTAAGCTTCAATGCAATGCGTTAGCGCATCGAGTCCGGTGGCGGCTGTTACCGCGGGCGGCAGACTTATCGTTAATTGCGGATCGACGATGGCGGCATCGGGGACCAGGTGGCGGCTGACGACGCCCTTTTTCAGTTTCTCCTCCGAATCGGTCAAGACCGCTATGGGTGTGACTTCGCTGCCCGTGCCGGCCGTAGTCGACATGGTGATCAAACGCGCCGCGCGGCCTTTAACCTTGTCAATACCCACCAGGTCGGTTGCCTTTTGGGTGCCGGGGAGGAGCACCGCAATCAGTTTGGCCAGGTCCATTGCCGATCCGCCGCCAATCCCAATGATTGCTTCGGGGGAAAAGGATTGCGCCTGTTGCAGGACGTCATCCAGGGCTTCAAAGGTGGGCTCAGGCACCACATCCGCAGATAAGCGCGCCTCGAGTCCCCTGGTCTCCGCTTCTTGCGAGAGGCGCTGGCCGAAAGGTAGAACCGAGCCGTCGCACAACACAAATACCCGCCTGTATTCTCCCAAGTGGCGCCAGACCGTATCTGTCTTTCCGAGGCCAAATTCAATTGCCTGCGGCAACCAAAGTCGAAGGGGTTCGATCATACGCCTAACCTTTCCATGATGCGGTTTTCATGTGTTTCGCGAACCGCGCAATTCGCGCTGCGCGGTAGAGCCATTCGGACAGCAGCATTTAGGCTACAGAACCGTGTGTTGTCAACCTTTCCGCCCAGAACCGCAGCAATTCTCATTATGAACCTTCTTTCCACTTTGTCTCTCACTTTGTCCCTAAGGCTGCTCAAAAGCCCTGCAATAAAGTGATGGACAAAGTGAAGGACGAAGCTTGAGTCACGCCATAATGAGAACTGCTGCCGGAACCGCCGTCGAGCGGAGCGGTTTCCTAAGCGGGCCGTTAGAGCTGGCCGTGTTCGAACGCGGGCTTTTTCCGTGGGGACCGGGCGTTACTGGTCGCGGATACTGGCATGGAGAGAAAGGTATTGCATGTCCACGTTGCCCGGAGAGGATTGGACTGAGGATTGCATATAGATCCCGGTAATGGGTGGTTTGGTGCGCGGGTCGAGCCACTTATGGATTTCGGCATGACCATCGGCAAAGCTGATGCCGCCGGCGCCGTTGTGGTAACTGGCCGGGACGTCGACGATCATGCCCGGTATGGTTCCGGAGATATTCGAAATTCATTTGTCATGGCTGATCTGCAACTTCATTAATCCTTAGCAAACGTCATTACCCTAATCCGGAAAAATAGGCTCGCTACTGTGCGTTTGGAGGCACACTGAATTGAGCGTGGAGCGTGCGGCAGCATCGACCGTGAGTTCGATCACTAATTCCCGGCCGCAATTCGGGCCCGGGGCGTGAAGAGAAATTAGAGCCGGCTTACACCGGCTGCTACGGCACGGTTATCGGGATACGCCGCGTGGCCACGTTTGGTCCTTCGACAACCAGGGTTCCCTCGAACTTCCGGGCTGGCTGGTCAGGCAGTAGCAAGTTCAGCGCAATGGACCGGCTCTCATTGGGAAGCAAATCGATGAAGTTGTCGCTGAACATCAAAAACGGCGTATCGGCTTGCCCGTGTTCCCATTCGGCGCGCATTCGCACCAGGCGCGCGTAATTCGCGCCGTTGGCAAGATGCAGAGTGGTTCGGGCGCGCCTGCCCGCCGTCTTCAGTTCGATTGCCTCGGGCAACTGCAGGGACGTTTCGGGCAAGTCTTTCAAATTCTGAAAGAGTGGAAGTGCGCTCTCGAAGGAGGGTTGGTATTGAGCGATCAGGCGGGCAAGAGCGGACCGGCACTTTTCACCGCCGGCTTCGAGCAGCATCCTGCGGAAAAGGCCTTCATAGGCCGGGGGCAGTGTGGCTTGAGCAGGTGTGAACCCGGTGAAGGCAACGGTTCTGCCTTGTCCATATCTTCCGGCAACGAGCAACGGACGCCCGCTGACGGTCATAATCAATTGGGCGCCCGGCTTAACCTCCACCTCATTGAAACCGGATAAACCGGCAGCTTTTAATTGGTCCGCCCACCCCTTTGCCGGGGATGTCTCCAGTTGAATGTCCTTGAGATTGGCAAACCAGCCGTAGACAGCATCGTTCCGATCGCTCAACTCTACCGGAAGCGCTTCTGACAAGGGGCGCGCATCAATAAGCGAGCCATGCCCGGCGCCGCCGTGGAAGCTTCCTTCGCCGCCGGTGTGAATAAAACCGACGCCCTGCTTGATGGCCTGGGCCAATCCTATGGAACTGTTGTCATCCATGAGTTTCCAAATGGAATCGAAGCAGGCCAGCCAGACGATATCGTATTTCCTCCGCACTTCTTCCGAGTCGCGCAGTGCCGATAATTGGTCGATGGTATCCTCCTTGACAACATCGGTATTCACGTCTTGTGTCGCCAACCAGCCGGCAATGGGATCGCTATACTGCTTTTGCCCGATCAGCAGCACCCTCAGGCCGGCAATCATGTCCTTCTCCGGCACGGCTACCTTGCCGGGACGGTTCGGCTCGGCGGGAGAAACCACCTTGATAAACGCGGAATTGCGCGCCTCGAGGTTCAGTCCGCCGCGTTCTCGTGCCTGGCCGCGCAAGACATATATGCCCGAATCCACGGGTGTTTCCCGATCGATGTCGCCGATTTTGCCGGCTCCATCGTTTTCGACAGTGGCGGTAAAGTCGTGGCTCCAGAGTATCTGTCCTTTTAAATCAGAGATTTCGCAATGGACATCCAGAGGCAACTCTTGCCGGTAGTCATTGATGATCCAGACGGGGATTTTCAGGGTTTTGCCCGGCGGCTGGGACTCGAGGGCCTCCTGGTAGGCAAAGCTGAGAGCCAATCGCGCCTGCGCCGTCTTCAAGTAGTAGTAACCCATCTTGGGAACGTGATAGAAGTCCACGAAGCCCCAATGAATCCTGGGCGCCAAGTCACGGTAACACCAAATGCGAGTACCATTGATTGAATTGTATTTTTTGCGGCGATAGCACTCGGTGGCGTATTTGAAGATAAAGGCCTGGTAGAGCTGCGAGTCATCGATGAACTCGAGAACAGACCGCGGGCGATGATCGACGAACTGATGGACGCGGTGGAGCAGGCTGTTCAGACCGGCGTACTCGAAACAGGTATGGTAGGCATAAACCGGCACGTTGATCGGCACCGGCAACACGTCCGGCAGAAGGGTGTTCTTGCTCGACCACATCTCATCCGGCGTCAGCATTTGCTTGAAGGTCTCATAAGCCGGTATGGCGAGGCTGCCGTATTCGGAAACGAATCCAGTGTTGGCGTTGAAGTGCGCCTGGTAGGTGTCCCCGGTTCCCATGCCGGCGTTTGCCATCCAGAAGTGCTGCTCGCCGACGTCGCAAAGGCTGGGATGATAAATGGTCCCGGGCGCCATTTCCTCGACGAGTTTGGCGATCTGGACGGCGTATTCGCCGTATTTTCGACGGGCATCGCCGATTTCAGCAAACGGCGTCCAAACAATGATCGAGGGGTGATTTCGCAACTGAACCATGATTTGGCGGAGCTGGCTTAGTGATTCCTCCACGAAAATCTCGCGCCGCGGGTTGGCGCGATACAGCACAGCCCCGGGGCCGAATTGTTGGAAGGGGAATTCGAAGATTTCGAGGATGCCCAGCCGGTCACAGAGGTCATAGAAATCGGGATTCTCGACCAGCGTGAAGGCGACCAGGTGATTCAGGTTGGCCGCTTTGTATAATTCGAGGTCCTTCTCGTAATCCGCGCGCTTCGTCCGGGACAAGAAGTAATCCGACATGGGATACCATCCGCCTTTGAGGAAAAGCCGCTGGCCGTTCAGCCAGTAACTCATGTCTTTACGGCGCTCGACGGTGCGTATGCCGAACGTCGCGCTGCGGCTGACCTTTCCCGCGCCCCCGCTCGAAGAGAGACTGGCGGTCAACCGGTACAAGTCCTGGGCGCCTGTGTCCCAGGTCCACCATAAGTGCGGGTTGGTTACCTTTACCTGCGCGCTGAACGAGCTTTCGCCGGGAGGGATGTTTAGCGACTGGTCCGGCAAAGCCAGTTCATCGCCTGCAAAGTTGTCCGGAGCAATCTTCCATTCGAGCCTTGCACCCGTCTCCTGGTCACTGCAATTCAGCGCCTTGCCGGACAAGACTAGAGTAGCGGTGCCATCGGCATGAATCGCCTGCGTGTGCACAAACAGATCGCTGATGACAATCGTCCCCGAGGCCACCAACTTGACGTCGCGAAACAGTCCCATCGGAAAGACCGCATTGCCATAGGCAGGTATCCCGTCCCAATACGGACCCAGGACCCATGGCTGGGTGGGAAACTGCAGAGCGCCCGGTTCCATCGTCCATTCACCCTTCATGTATTCCAGGAACCCCCGGTCTTTCGGTACCCACGGGCAGGTGACCTTTACCACCAGGCAATTCTCGGTGTCGAAACGCAGTTTCGAGCTGACGTCGAACGAGGAGAACGGCACGAAGCAACCTTCGCTCCCGCCCAACTTCTCGCCGTTCAACCAGACCGTGGCAAAGTAATCCACACCGTCAAACAAGAGACGCACGACCTTGCCTTCGAGTTCTCTCGGGGGGACGAACGTCTTTCGATACCACCATTCCTTCTCATTGATCAGGCTCAGTTCCTTGCTTTGATAATAGAGGTCCATGCCTTTCAGGCCAATCTGCAAGGGCACCTCGCCCGGTACTCGCACAGTGAGAAATTGGCGGTCATCATAAGCCGGCGAATAAGCCGCTTCGGCTTCACCCCGGCCCATCGGGAACGATCCCAGTCTCCAGTCCGTACCGCTCAGCAGTATTTCGGTCATCGGAGCGATTCGAGCCTTCCGATCCAGAGATTCGAATGACCACGGCGGAGTCGCGGGTTTGGCTTCCATCCCGGGTACCGTCTGCCGTTTGACTTCCTCGAAGGAGGCTTCCGGTGCGGGCTTGATCATCAGGGCGATTTCATCCGGCGGCGTTTCGAGGCTCACCCGGGCGACGAATGGTTTCTTATCGGGCCAACTCAACGGTTGGCGGCTCGATTCCTTGCCATCGCGATAGCATGCCAGCAGGAAATCGCCGCGAGGGAGTTTTCTGGTGTTGAAGGTGATGACCGCCCGAAGGGTGGGGGAGACGGATGGGGCCAACTCCAATCCAAATGGCAATCGCCACGGCTGGCCGGGCAGGACTTGCAGATCAACCAATGAAGGGTCCAGTTTGCCATCCGAAGGCCGTTGCCCGGTCTCTATCCGCTCGACGATCAACTGGGCGAAAGACACCGATCCACCTCCGTAGGAACCTCCGTTAAGTCCCGGGTAACCGGTTAATTCCTTGTCGTAATTCTCCCACGCGATCATCCAATCAGCCGGTTCGGGCTCGCCATCCCGCCATGCCTTACCCTTCATTTGCACCTCGTCCTTGTAGAGTTTCATCCAGTACCATTTCCCCGACTCATAGGGAAAGGCGCAGCCCTCGCCCCAGGCCACCTGGTCATGCAAGAATTGAAGGCGGCCACTGAAAAACACCAGGCTGAGACCATACCCATCCAGGTCGGTGCAGACGCTGATCCCGACCCGCGACATCGCGTCCCTGGTTTCCCAGTCGAACCGCAATTTGGCAGTGATTAGAATCCCGGTCGAAAGATCATCCTCGTTTCCCATTACGAGGATGGACTTTTTCGGATCGGCGGAGTCTGAGCCGGTTTGTCTGAGACTGCCATCTCTGACGTTCCATTCTCCTCCCACCAATTTCCATTCCTTCGCCAGTTGGTTTTTGAAGGTGGTCGAGAAGAACAGTGTTTGCCCGGCGCGCGCCACTAACGCGCTGGAAAAGCCGATGACTATCGCCAACAGAATTATGCGGATTGGTTTCATATTGGTTTTAAAATAATTGCCTCGTTTACGGGGTCCCACCTATCCCACAGTCCGGGGAGTAATGCGGCGGACACGCCTCGCGATCACCCAACAGACACGGACTCGTTTGGTTGAACATACTTCAGTGCGTATGCGGTGTAGTTGAACGTAATTCTCGCCTCCGCGCAATAGTGAAATTCGAAGAATCGTTGAATGGGGTGTGAGACAGAATACTCAGTATCCTTTGGTGTTACCCCCGGACTGTGGGGAGCTAATCCGCACGCATCCGCTGAGCACCACAGGCGCGGCCCCATCCCAGCCTGGGGCAACGCCCCAGGAACGGTGGCTGAAAATGACCTGGACGCTGACGATGCTCAACGATTGTGGCATGGCGTTCGGGTGCGGGAACCTACGATACAGCAGACCGTGGCAGGTTTCCTAACCTGCTGTGTCGCCGATTTCCAATCGGCAGACCGCGCGCCGGTCCAACGCGTTGCGGGTTGGAAACCCGCGACACAGCAGACTCGGAAGTCCGCGCCACAGATGCGGGCCTGTTACCTGAGGCGTTGCCCCAGGCTGGTATGGCGACGCGCCGATGGCGCTAGGACTCGCCCGGTATGCGCCGCTTGCGTGACGTCCGTTCAAAGGTGGCGTTCAAAGGCGAGAGGTATATGGGGTGCTCATGTTTTCAGGACGGGACCGTAAATTGGGCATTGGAATTGGTAATTGTTCATTGAAGAAAGTCAGCGTCGCCATGACCGAATCCGGCAACGGCGTGGCCACTCTTAACTTAATTTTCAAATCCCAAATCCCAATTCCCGGGCATTATTTTTAGATTGCGGGCTGCGGGACGAACTGTTGTTTTAAGGCTATGGGAACCATTGACCGCCACACCCTGGAAGTGCTTTGGCGCGATCCTGAACCGCGCGAGGTTCGGCTGCGCCGGTTGGTTGCGGAGCGATTGGCCGCTCAACCGCCGCCGGCCATGGCCGATCAACTCATTGCCACTTATTTTTTCGCCTTTCGCACGCTGAGACTCGAGCAGGCGGCGTCCGAGATCAGTTACCACGCAACCAGCGGGACCAAACACGTCCCGCCGGGGTCTCTGCTCGAGCAGTGCACGGGCAGGTGTGTGGGGATAGACGCCTTCGACGGCACGGGCAGGTTGGGTTTGCTGCACCTGGCATTCCCGCTCAAGATGTTGCTTCAGGCGGACGGGCATCTGACTTCATGCGACATCCTGCACACCGTGGCTGGGGCGATCATATTCGATGTCTACGAGAATCAAGACGCGCGCCTGGTCGCCTTGCAAATCCCGGAGGCGATCATTCGCACCTTCCCCGGGCCTGCCTATGGTCCTTCCGGGGTTCGGCGTCTCACGCATTTCGGCCCGACCGAGCCAGCCTTTGGCACCATTCTCAAGCCTACCGCCGGTATTACGCCCGATGAAGTTGGCGCCTTGGTTGCGGAGGCAGCCGCCTGCCCGTTGTTATTGTTCATCAAGGAAGACGAAGACCTCTACCCGCACCTCGAGTATTCGCCGGTGAAGGAACGAGTCCGCCGCGCCCTCGCCGCCATAGAACGGGTCCGCGACCGGCGGGCCGGGCGCGGCCTTATTTTTGCCCCGCACATTACGGGCGCGCCGCATGAGATACTCGCGACGGTTCAAGCGGTGGTGGATGCGGGCGCGACTGGGGTCATGTTCAGCGAGACATTCGCCGGCGGCACGATCCGGATGGTGCGCGAAGCCACCCGGCGCATGCCTTGTCCACCCGCAATTTATGGCCACAACGCGGGCATCGGCGTGAAAACAAGGGGCGGCATCTGGCGCGAGGTGATCGATCTGCTCGCCCGGCTCGATGGCATTGATTTCCGGCAAACCGCCCCGGTGCGATGGGGGCCGCCATTCATTTGCCCTTACGGAGACGAGTGGCTCGCTTCGGAAAAAGTCCTCACCCAGCCGCTACCCGGTATCCGGCCCACTATGATCACTCGGGCCGGAGGTCTTGACCAGGGCAACATCATTCTGAACCTGATCGACGCCGAACGGCGCGGCCTGAGCGAGAGTGTCCTGTTCCTGGCCGGTTCGGCGATCAATTCCATCAAGAACTCACGCGGCCAACCTGATCCGCAACTGGGCGCGGAAGCAATGCTCGAAGCGCTGGAAATCCATCGGTCCGGCGAGTTGCGCGACGTGCCGGCAGAGAGGCACCTTTCCGAGTTGGTGGCACTGGCGGAGGTCAGGAAACTGACGGCCCTGCGGTCGGCGCTTCAACAGCGGTATCCGGAGAAGGCCAAATGATCGTTCCCGATAGGAACTATCCCGCCATAATGATTCTCCACAACCACATTACCAGTGCTCGAACGAAGAACGGGATCGGTGAAGCCGTTTCGAGCTGAATTTTGAACCTGCATCGATATGAAAAAAGACTCACGCCTGCTACGAATTGGGGTTCTTGGTTGCGGCAATATCGCCCAGATCGCCCACTTCGACGCCGTCCGCAAGGCCCGCAATGCCGAATTGTACGCTTTATGCGACCTGGCCGATGATCTGCGCGATAAGATGGCGGCCATCCATTCGCCGCGGGTCGTCTATAGGGAATATCGAGAGATGCTCGCCGATCCTCGACTCGAAGCGGTCGTCATCGGCGTGGCCGACCAATTCCACGTGCCGTTGGCCCTCGAGGCCGTCGCCGCCGGCAAGCATGTATTGGTCGAAAAGCCGCTCGGCGTGACCATTGAAGAATGTGAAGAATTGCGGCTGCAACTGCGAGGGACCAAGCTGGTATTGCAGATCGGCAACAACCGGCGGTTTGATCCGGGCATCACCTTCGCGCGGCAATTCATTCTCGAGGAGATGGGGTCAATGATGGCGTTCAAGGCCTGGTATTGCGACTCGACCTACCGATATGCCATGACCGACAACCTCCAGCCTATACCGTTAACGAGCGCGCAGGCCAGGAAACCTCCCGGCAATCCCAAGTCTGACAAGCCACGCTATTTCCTTCTCACCCACGCCAGTCACCTGGTCGATACCGCGCGTTTCCTGGGCGGCCCGATAGTCAGCGTTCGCGCCCGGTCCATCAACCGGTTCGACGCTTATTGCTGGTTTGTCGAAGCCGAGTTTGCCAGCGGCGCGTTAGCTCATCTTGACCTTACCATCCCGGTACGCGGCGATTTCGAGGAGGGTTTCCAAATCTACGGCGAGCAGGGGAGCGTCAATGGCCGCGTTTATCTCCCCTGGTTCCATAAGTCGAGCGATGTCGAGTGTTTTTCGACCAAAGACCGCCAATTCCACCGCCCGCTCGGCGAAGACGCTCATTCATACAAACGACAGATCGAGGGTTTTGCCGACAGCGTTCTCAGCGGCGCCCCACAGCATGGGGCCAATATCGACGACGGCGTGGCCGCAATGCGGGCCCTGGTTGCCATAGCGCGTTCGGCAGAAACGGGCCAAACGATGCGGTTAACGGAAATGACAGGAAGTGTATAGAAGTCAATATGCGACTGGGAATCATTGCTAGAACCTTCGCTCGGCCAACACTGGCCGAGGTTTTTGACGCCGTTCGAGGCCATGGCATCGATTGCGTTCAATTCAATTTCTCGTGCGCCGGTTTGCCGAACCTGCCCGATCAAATCGAGCCTGCGAAAGTGGACCAGGTTTGCGGCGAAGCCAGACAACATCAACTCGCTATCGTGGCTGTCTCCGGCACCTTTAACATGATCCATCCCGATCCGGAACATCGGCGAGACGGGCTGCGCCGCTTGCGCGTCATTGCCGCGGCTTGTCAGCGTTTGGGCGCGCCACTGATCACCCTCTGCACCGGCACGCGCGACGCGCAAAACATGTAGCAGTGGCACGCCGAAAACTCTTCAGCGGAAGCCTGGAAGGACTTGATGGCTTCGTTAGGCGAGGCCCTGGAAATTGCCGGGCAACACACGGTTAACCTGGGAGTCGAACCGGAAGTCGGCAACGT
>JAMCZD010000136.1:300-10808 GCA_023473405.1 Candidatus Omnitrophota bacterium | reverse complement strand
CGCCCAAATTCTCAGTTACCCGCACCAACATTTCCACCAAAATGGAACGTAAACGCATCTCGGAACCGACCTGCAGATGCTCAAATTCGGCGGCCATCTCTGACAGATCATGGATGAATTGCGGCTGCAAATCAGGTGGAGGCCGCACCAAACGGTGACTGAGAGAGCCGGGCGCCGTAAAACGTCGAAGCAACTGGGCGCCATCCCGTTCTGGGCCCAACTCGACGAGCAGGCTGGGGAGGAAATAAACGGTGATAAGTTGGTGTGGGTAACTGAGAATTTGGGCGGTGTGTGGTACTCCAGGGCCAACCAAAAGCAAATCGCCAGGTAATCGCCTAATTTGTTCGCCCTCCACAAAAAGCACCTGCTCGCCAAGCAAGTTGGTGCCAATCTCACAGTAAGGATGACGTTCCGGATGATGGACAAAAGGTCCAGAGTAGACGGTTTCTTGCCGCACCCAGATGGGGCGCAACTCATTTAGCGGTTGACGCAATTCCGATGCAGTCGTCAACCAACTCAACTCCGTCAATTTTGTTCGCTGCGCCGTGACCATGAGCGTACGTTAAGACTCTCGTGATCGAGTAAACCAGCCATCGGACCGAGTCCGGCGCTATTCTTTTTGCTTTCTATTCCTCGGTCAACAAGAAATTCGGATAACCTCCTCGGCTGGAACACGTAGGCTCCGCGCCAGGCCAGCCGCGTCGAACAACAGTCATCCAAGCGGCTTAAGGCGGAAGATCAGAGGAACGCCCTCCCTCTACCGGTGCAAAACGCACGGGCGTCCAATTGAGCCGGGAACACATCCGGATCAGCAACTGGCCCTGCGTTTCGCAGCCGGTGCCAGGTCTGGGATATTGAAGCAGCGGCTAAGGGTTCTTGGCTGCCGCCTTTTCCTGGTGACCGCCGAACCCGAAGCGCATAGCCGGGAGCAGTTTGTCCTGGTAATCCGCCTTGCCACGCGATGTGAACCGTTCGTAGAGCGCGCACTGTTAAACGGTCTTGGGAGTACCTGGCCGGCGCCGCCGCCGTGCAATCGGGCGACTTCGGGGCTGCTTTGGAGTCATTTATTGCGGTCCTGGAGCGGAATAAGGAATATGACAACGGAGGTGCCGGGAAGGCCTGCAAGACCCGTTATCCTTATCCCTGAGGAAAGCAGGAAGGCAGGAAACGCATCTTGCCTTTCCTTGTTTCCTGTTTTCCTAAGCGATACATGAACATGAATCAGGGGGCGTGCCGTGGCGGCATCTAAGCCAGCCTTTCTGCCAGCCAGTTGACTATTTCGGCAACAGTCCTTCCACGGCTTTCTGCGTCTCGGTGGTGGCTTTGCTGGCAAGGGCCTTGTTGAGCTGGTCTTTGAGCCCGTTCACCACTGTTTGCTGGGCGTCCGTCAGTTTCAAATTCGAAAGGTCCGTGAGTGTCTTCAAAGCATCGGTGAATTTATTTTCGCCGATTAGCGTCTTGGCTGTGTCAATCAGGGTTTGGACGTTAGCGACTGCGTTCGTAGCCGTTTGGGCTTGAGCGACGACGTTCGTAGCCGTTTGGGCTTGAGCGACGATATTCGTAGCCGCCTGGACTTGAGCGACGACGTTAGTGGCAGCAGCGGATACCTGGGGCTGGACGGCTGCTGTCGTCTCGGCTGCAGTCGGCGCTGTTGCCGCGGTTATCGCCTCAGTCACATTTTGCGGAGCGAGGGCTTGATTTTGCGCGCAGCCAGTGGTCAATGCGGTTACCGCGCAGATGGCGAGTGTCCAAGTGCTATAGCTGATGCTCTTCATAGAATTGTTCTTTCTTTTTGCCCGACGGGTGAGGGTAGTTCTTTTATTGTCGGTCGAAATATAAAATGCCCCGACGGCTCTAATTCAAACCGCCCACCCTGTAGGCGGGGCATATTAATCATAATCCAGGTTTTGGAGGCAAGCACAAACAGGAGCGTATCCGGTTCGCCCATCCGCTGGATTTTCAATCCGATTTTAATTGCGCCTTTTTGTTTCGAGCTCTGACACGTTCCGCGCGCACCGTGCCCCAGATTTTCACTACTCCCCAGGCAAACAGTAGAAAAGCCGCAATCCAGAAGAAGGCAGACAAAGGGGTATTGAACGCCGAGATTACCTGGCCGGTAAACCTTTCCGCGAATCCGGGTTCTGCCAGGAGATGCACCACACCATCCTTATCGACAAAGACCTTGCTGCCGCCAAAGATTTTGTCCTTGTTGGCGATGAGGGCGGCAACTCCGGCGCTGGTTAACAAGACTTTCGGATTCTTTTCCAGAAAGCGGATCATTTCAGCCGGAGCCTCTTTAAGCGCGCCAAGCAACCGGGATTTGTCGGGTGCGGGAAGCTTGGCGATTGGGTCGGCGATGCGGCTCAGCCGGATGGCAGTGTCGGTTGTTGATTTCTCGGCGATATCGATTCCTTCACGTCCGAGGGTATTGGCGATTTGCGATCCGACGCCTGGATGTTCCGCGGCGATGCGAAGGGCGTCAGTGCCATATTGCGATACGAGCCTGGTCATTAGATCGGGCTCGCGCTTTACCGCCTGGAGCGCTTTGACGGCGAGTCGCTCGGGCAACTCGTCCAGGCATTTTACAAACGGGCCCGGAGCGAGTCTTATCGCATTCAAGGCATTGACGCCGTATTTCTCTCCGTAAAGCACGGTCTTTCTAACCATAGTTTCGCCTCCCTCCCGCTCAACCCTGAGCAAGGCTTCCTTGACTGCGCGCTCACCGCCAAACTCGGCCAATTCTCTAGTTTCGGTCTTGCCGAGGGTCTTTAGTAGTTGTTCGAGACCTTCCCTGACGAGCGTGCCTTGAGCCGAGGCATTGCAGGCTATTATACACTGGATGAGAATCAAGATGACGAGACTACGCAACCGCTTCATGTCATGGTTCCTTTATCAACGCATTTCTTATCGAAATCCGCATTGCGCGGTCGAAGAGTGTGACTCCTTGGTTCATGGCTTCTTTTAATCCCGGTTTACCGTTGTCACCCTCCAAAATCAGCTTCTTGGTTACAGCCAGAAAGCGCAGAGTTCGTTCGGAAATTTTCTCCCGCAATTGGTTCGTCATCCACCAGTCTATGGCTGCGCCCGCGGTGAATCCGATCACGAGGCCGATGACCGTTCCTCCACCAGGCTCGATTGCGGTTCCTGCTCCGGCGCCCCCGATGCCTGCCGCGCCGGTTTCGCCTGCCGCGACGATCCCTTCGGCAGCAGCGGTAGCCGTTATTCTGGCGGCGATTTGACCGAGAACCTGACGGAGGACAACTTTCACGGCTTCATCGACGGCAATGCCCGCTCCAAAGGAGGCGAATCCAATGGCGATCGAATCACTGGGCATGGGCCTGGTTGCCGCGCGGAGGCTCTCCTGAAACTCCGCGGTACGGGCTCGCGTCACACTTATTGGAAGCTCCCGCGTTTTCAGTTCGAGATCAATTCTGGCGAGCATGGTGTTCCTATTTGCCTCGAGATCAGTCGCAAACCCTTTTAGCACACGGTCGAGGTCTGACTCCAGTCCCTTTTCGGATAGGATATGGTTGTTGAACTTGTCCCGCACGTAAGCTTCGACCTGTTTCTCGTTATTCCAATAGTCGGAAGCTCCTCTTTTAAGAATGGCGAATCGGCTGCTCCAACTGGTGATGTCTTCAGCAAATCCGGGCGCACCGGCAGCATAGCCGCTGAAAAGGGCCTCGACTTCGTTAATAGCTCTCTCAACGGCCGCCCGGTTCTGAAAAGTGGTTTCATCAATAATCGGGGAAAGCTTTTCGTCAAACAGCCGGTCGAGATCGATTTTCGGTTTTGGGGCAGGCTGGGTGTTCGGCGTGCCCGAGTGTTTCCACGCCAGGAAACCAAGGGAAACGCTTAGCGCGATAAACGCGATGCCAGCCCAATATTTCTTCATGTGGCGAGTGGCTGATAGCTGATGGCTGATAGCTGATGGCCAAGAATCAATGAATGGTCACTTGGGACTCGGCGGCGCGAATACGGGCGCGGCGCGAGTGGAAGGCTGTTTGGCTTGCCAGGGAACTTGCCTCGCTTAGCGAGTAACGATCAGCCAGGAGGAAGGCTTGTTTTTGGTGGGTAGTGGCTTGTTCAGGGTGGTACATCCAAAGCCAATCGCGATAGCCGTTGCACTTTGTTTCAGCCGGGAAAACACGCGCATCCCATAGAGTTCGTTTTTCGATTGGGATACCAGCGTCCCAGACATCGGCGGGGCTGGGGCCAAGGGCCTCGAGCCATTGCAGCACCGGGCGTCCGCAGAAAGTTGCGCCGTCTTTGACAATGTCCTTAAAGGCGTCGTCAATGCCGTAACAACGCACGAACCAGGCCGTGACTCCCGCTCGGGTCCGGCCTTCAATCACGTCCAGGCAGGCGCCGAATGGCAATGCCAGCGGAGCATCGACCTTGACTCCGACCACTACATTCATCCCGGCCAGTTCGAGTGGCCCATTAAGAATGCACCCTTCCACCCAGGCGTCTTTTCCCATGATCCGGCCGGCGGGGCCGAACACATTGTTAAGGCTCAGAAGTGACGCCAGCGCGTTAGGGGCGGAATCCCGGCGGAGCAGTTCGAGTCCACTGGAAACGAGCTGCCTGGTGGTGCCGAAGTGAAGAAAGCCGCATTGATCGAGGACTTGGACATGCAATGGCACTGGGCGCAGGGATTGGTAAATCCGTTCCAGATCGGGTTTGTTCCAACGCGAACCGGCGGCGCGCACCTGGGCCAGGTAATGGGCCGGCGTCGTCTCGGTTCCCAGGGCGCAACATATCTCGCGATAGAAGTCCAAGCCGTTACCGGCGATTTTGTCGCGCATTGATTCTTCCCAGATGACTTCGCCGGAAGGATGGAGACCGGCTCCGAATGCGAGCAACAAGGTTGCCGCGGTGGCGGCGTCGAAACTCATGACGCCGATGTCCAAGACCGATTCACCGCGGCCATTCACGGCTCCGGCGCGGGCTTGGTCATCCGGCCCGGGTTTTTGGAGATACAAGCGCACCTGGCCGGCATCGCCTGGGCAAAATACACCGTGTTTGCTGGCACGTTCGGGAGCGGCATAAGCGCCGAGGGCGGTTATTCCCTCGACGGCCAAACGAACTCGCTCGGGATCGAACTGGATCAAGGTATCGCCGGAGACCACGACCACTTGGCCCACTCCCGGTTGTTGAGCGGGCGGCAAGGCCAGCAACGTGGGCAACTGGCGATCAAACAAGGTTAGCCCAAAAGCGGATTGTCCCTTGCCGGGGACGGGGACAAAGAGTTTGCCGCAGGGGCCGTAAGCGGGCAACCGCTTGGAATCACCTCCGGCATGGACAATCAACAGGCGGAGGCGCTGGAGGATTTTGGCGACGCTGGAATTGCCGGTGGCGAGACCGGGTGAACTCCGAAGCTCGGCGTTGAGCACCTTGATCAGGCAATAAACGGTGCTGCCGCCACTCCCAATCCGTTTTCCTCCGGGGTCCGCCACCACCATAACCCGGCCTACCGCTGTCATGACCCCGATCCCACGCCGGAGCGCCAATTGCGATTCATACGCCCGGGCTTGCTCCTCATTGGAGGCGGTTACGACCAGGTAATCCCAATCCGCAAGGGCAGGGGAGGTGGTATTTGAAATTTCTGCCATCTGGTTAATCCGGCGGCCGCCCAATTTTAACAATGGGCATGTCCAGCGCCCAAAGGATGCCGTTGCTCAACAGGCGCCGAAACGGTTCGATGTTGAAGTCTTCGGGGTGTCCCAGGGTGGTGAAGAAGACGCGGGCCCCGTGGTAATAGGTGGTCCAGGCGACCAGTTCCTCCGGTTTCTGGTCGCCCGACCGCCCAATCAGGAGTGGGGTGGTCCCGGGCGCCAGCGGCGAAATGTTGTAAAGCGTCCCCGCCATGCGGATTTCGGTCCGTGGTATGCCGGTCAAAATGGGATTGCCCTCCGCCTCTGGCAGGATGCGCACATAAGTGGGCGGCTCGGCAAAGCGGCTTCCGCGCGGGGCGGTGTCTGCGAAGTGCCCGGTGTAATGGCAACCGAGAACGATCCCGTCAAAGGCCAGCCAATTTTGAAATGCATGGCAACTGGTGCGCAGCGCTACCAGCGGCTTGCCGGAATTCAAATAGCGCTGAATGACGGCGAATTGTTTCGGCGGAAGGACGCTACGGCGAATGAATAGAATCGCCAGGTCGGCCTGGTCCAGTTGCTCGATGCCGGGTATGTTGGTGAAGATGTCGCTCTGAACCACGGTGCAAGGAAAGCCAAACCGGTACTCGAGCTCCGACTTGGCGAAGGCGGGCAGGGTGTCCTTCGAGTCGTACTCGGGTTCGGCGCTGACCAGGACAATCTTTGGCCGCCGATCGGCCTTGAAATGGAACGGGGATTCCCCGGTAAAGGCGGTGCTGGTGATCGACGGACACCAACATTTCTCGATATGTTCAACCACCAGTTCCGTGCCGCGAAAATGGCTGACATAAGGCGGCATCCGTGAATTATACATCGTGTCCGTCATGTCCCGCATGAGGACGACGTTCTTGCCCAAACGCACCATTTGGCGGATGCCGAAAGGCCGGCCCAGGACGCACATGTTGGCATGCACTCCCATGAAGATCACGTTCTCGATGCCGTCCTGCTGCAACAGGTTGTAGATTTCCGTGCCGCTGTCGCTGACGGCATCCGACGGGGCTATCTGCAAGACTGAAATCTCGCTCCGCCACGGATTTCCGGTGACGCACTTTGTCTCGCAATCGCACCCGCCGTCCGAGTCATCGATTGGCAGGGGGCCTTCCTTGGACCGGTCAAGAGATTGCCAGTTTGTCAGGTTGGCCGGGGCCGGCGCCTGGGGGGCTTGCTGGGTGCGTTTGCGTTGCGGGAAATTCTTGTAAAAGGCCATGGTATCGCTGGGGGCGTGGATAATCAACACGCCGCGTTGCCGGGCGGCGCTGATGGCCCGGTTCATTACCGGCGCCATTTCCGCCACCCGCTCGGTGGCGCCCTTGCACCAATGCTTATCCCACATATCGCAGATAATAATGGCCGTCTTTTTGGGGTCCCAGCGCAGGGTCTTTTCCTCGACTTGAAACTGACCACTGCCCGGGCTGGTTTCGTGCCGGCAGCGGGCCTGGAGTTCGAGCAGCGGGGAGGAATTGGGAATCGCCGATTCCAGATAGCCGGAGCCAGTCTCGTTGCCGGACGCGGAGGCTGGCTGGAGGGGAAAGGCGAGGGCAACTGCCGACAGAAACAGGAGCCGTCGAAGACAGAAGTTGCGAGTCGTTTTCATGCAGAGCCAGAGTTTCCCAGAATCAGCCGGTGAAGCAAAGAGTGTTTTTGGTTTTTTCATTGCCAGCTTGTTTCGACGCGGGCATGTCGAAGCCGTCCTTCGCGACGGCGCAGGTTCTAATTGATCTGGCCGGCTGTTCCTTTTATGTTCCGGGAATGACCGCGAACGCCTTGCCTCCGTTGACCCCGGGAACCCTTTACCTGGTGGCGACACCCATTGGCAACTTGGAAGACATTACCTTGCGCGCCGTCCGGGTGTTGAAAGAATGCGACGTGGTAGCGGCAGAGGATACGCGCCGAACCGGTCAACTTCTGAAATACCTGGGCATTTCTAAACCGCTTCTGAGTTACTTCAAGTTCAACGAGGCGAAGAGAAGCGAAACCATTCTGACCCGTTTGCAGCGGGGCGACAAGGTGGCCTTGGTCACCGACGCCGGGAGTCCCGGCATCAGCGACCCGGGAGAGCGCGTTGTTCGAGCGGCACTGGCCGAAGGCTTTCGCGTGGAACCAATACCCGGGCCTTGCGCCCTGGTAGCCGCTTTGACTGCCAGCGGTTTGCCCACAGACGAATTCCATTTCATCGGGTTCCTGCCGCACTCGGCAGGCCGGCGCCGAAAGAGGTTGGAGCTTCTGGTCAACCAAACCGGGACCATGGTGTTTTATGAGTCGCCTTATCGCATGGCCAAGTTGTTGAAGGAATTGGCCGAATTATGCCCGGAGCGATCGGTGGTTGTAGCGCGGGAATTAACCAAGAAATTCGAAGAATGGCTGCGCGGCAAACCACATCAATTGGCGGCCCAACTCGAATCCAGACCGCGCAAAGGCGAGTTCGTCGTCTTAGTTGGCCCGCCCGAGGATAGTCCGAGCCCGGTAAAAGGCGCCGAGGAAGGTGCGGACAATCGGGAGTAAAGCCAATTAAGGCCTTGGTTTAACACCTTGCATTCGAGCAGGTTGCCTGTTTGCTCGACAAGCGGCATTATTATTCGCTTGTTTCGAAGCGACAAATGTGCATAGATTGCATAAGTCCGTGAGCAAAGGAACAGTGATCCGGAAATTGTCAGTGGTGTTTTTAACGGTGACGATTTGAAACCTACCGTAGGACGTTCACCAGACCAGTGCAGCGGATAGAGAAAAAAAACTGATTAATATATGGCATCAAAGTTGTTTGTGGGTAACCTGAATCATAACACCACCGAGAATGACTTGCATGATTACTTCTCGCAAGCCGGCACTGTAGTTTCGGTGGACATAATGCAAGATCGGTCCACGGGGCGCTCGCGTGGATTTGGATTCGTCGAGATGAGCACGGACGCGGAGGCTGAAAAGGCCATCGCCTCGTTTCATCAAAAGGATTTTCAAGGTCGGCCCTTGACGGTCAATGTCGCCCGTCCGCGGGAGGAGCGTCCTCGAATGGGTGGTGGTGGCGGCGGCGGTTTCCGGGGCGGTCGGGGTGGTGGTGGTGGTGGTGGTGGTGGTGGTTATCGCAGCCGCTATTAACCCGTTTCCGGGTCTTTTCAGAGTCGGGCTGCATGGCCCGACTGACTTTGTTTTTGCGAGAGAATGGCTGTGCGGCGGCGTGGTGCGCAAACAGCCCCAAGCGCCAGAGGCAGTGCTCATTCCAACCGGGCTGCGTTCGGTGCGCAACCTCCTTCAAACAGCGGTGGCCTTGCCGATCACTTCCCGGGTGTGCCGCCGCCAAACCTCCCCGGTTCTAAGTGCCGCCAGAGCTGATGATGGCGTAAACCAGCAGGATAACCACGATCAGCCCGAGCGCAACCAGCCCGGCGATATTGATACCGGGGTAAAAGCCGGTTGACCTTGTTGTTCTTCTTGCGGAATAGGGTGTCGGTGGCTGGGTTAACGGCTTTTACCCCGGTATCAAATTCGTCGAGCTTGACTCCTTGGGGAAGGCCCTGAGCGCGAGGTTCCGGCACCTTCTTGGTTTGGGCTGCGGGTTGCCCGTTTTCCAAACGAATTTCCACCTGGCCGAGTCTGAGAATCTGACCTGATTTTAAGGATGACTCGGTAATTTGTTCGCCGTTGATGTAGGTACCGTTGGTTGAATTGAGGTCGCGGACCACGACATCGTTTCCGCGCAACAGGATTTCACAATGATGGCTCGAGACTGATGGCTCGGGGATTTGAAACAGATTATCATCCATCCGTCCGACGGTGGTACGTTCCACCTTCAGCTCGCAAGCACGCCCCGCAAATCCCTCACTAAGCACAACAAGTTTGGCCATAGGTCGGTTTTGTGGCTCGCATTATCTTCACATCCTGCGTGAAGTCAAACGGTTTTCTAAGCTAATTCGCTAGCCTCCCGCTAATTCTTTCAGCCATGTTCGATGAGCTGCCGGAATTCGTCAAACAATGGAGTAGAATCATGTGGCCCGGGACTTGCTTCAGGATGGTACTGCACACAGAAAACCGGCTTGGACCGGTGCCGCATTCCCTCCACCGTCTGGTCGTTCAGATTAATTCGGTCCACAATCATCTCGCCGGGCAAAGAAGCTGGGTCCACCGCGAAACCGTGATTTTGGGAGGTAATTTCCACACGCCCGGTTTCCAGGTGTTGCACAGGCTGATTTCCTCCACGATGCCCGAACTTGAGCTTGAATGTCTTGCCGCCCATGGCTAACCCCACAATCTGGTGTCCCAGGCAAATGCCAAAGACCGGTATGCCTCTCGCGATCAATTCGCCCACCGCTCGCACCGCATACCCCAGGGCCGCCGGATCACCCGGACCGTTGGACAGAAAAATCCCGGCTGGATCGAATTTCAAGGCATGCTCGGCCGGTGTGCCGGACGGAACCACCCGCACCCGGAAACCGCGCTGGCGCAGCCTCCGCAGAATGTTGTACTTGATGCCGAAGTCATAGGCCACGATGGGGATATCCGCTGGAGGCAACGGGTCCCGCAGAAGCCGCGCCTCGGTGGCATCACCCCCTTGAATCAATCGCAAATTGGCACTCTGTTCATCCTGCTCATCCCAAAGAAACGACTCTTTGTGGGTGACTTCGCGGACGTAATCCATCCCCTCGATTCCGTGCCAAAGGCGCGCACGTTCGACTGCTTCGTCCCCCGAAACGCCCTCGGTGGAAATTAATCCCTTCATGACGCCGTGAACGCGCAGCTTCTTCGTCAGCGCCCGGGTATCAACTCCTTGAATGCCGGGGATCCGGTTCTGGACCATGTAATCGGCCAACGACTCGCCGGCGCGCCAATTGCTGACAACGGGGGACCACTGCTACGACCGCT
>JAMCZD010000136.1:0-290 GCA_023473405.1 Candidatus Omnitrophota bacterium | reverse complement strand
CCAAAGGCGCGCACGTTCGACTGCCTCGTCCCCCGAAACGCCCTCGGTGGAAATTAATCCCTTCGGCGCGCGCGCCACGGCGTGCGGCGAGGTTTGTTTCAACACCTCGATGACCGGTTACCAGGAAATCCTAACCGACCCATCCTACAAGGGGCAGATCGTGGCCATGACATATCCCCTGATCGGCAATTATGGGGTGAACCCGTTGGACGTCGAGTCATGGAGACCGCACGTGGCCGGTTTCGTCATCCGGGAACTGTCCCCCGTTGTCAGCAATTGGCGCGCCGGCG
>JAMCZD010000524.1:8108-10843 GCA_023473405.1 Candidatus Omnitrophota bacterium | reverse complement strand
GTCCTGGCGCTGCACGGGGCCGACGACCCAATGGTGCCCCGCGCGGACGTCGAGGCTTTCGAGGACGAGATGCGCCAGGGCGGCGTGGACTGGCAACTGATGTTGTATGGCGGAGCGGTGCACGGCTTCACCGATTGGAACGTCGGCAGCGATAACTCGAAGGGCGTCGCCTACAACGAACGCGCCGACCGGCGCTCCTGGGAGGCGATGAAACAGTTCTTCGCCGAGCTGTTCTCACCAGCTATCGACTGACCGTCGCCCTTTGGCGGAGCCATTCGCTGCAAACTCCTCCACACCTTTCTCGTTGCGTGTAACCTTTTCAATCGCGGCGGTTCAATTCAATAAGGCAAGGAAAACTTTGAAAATGAACATGCTTAATCTGATTCGGACGTTTTTGGGACAGCCGGTGTCCCCGGGCGTTTTGCCGTTGATCATAGATAATCAAGGCTGGCGAGTGTTGGATGCCCTTATCGGCGTTTGGTTTTTTCCCCGGCTCCGTTATTGCCTTTGCCCGGTGAAAACAGAATCATAGGATACTCTGTTCCGGAAATGGTTGCTTTAAAACGAGGGTGGGAGGCAAACCGCTTCCAATGAACGACCGTGAGGGTCTTGGTCATCGAAGACGAAAAGAAAATAGCCACCTTTGTTCGAAAGGGATTGGAGGCGGAGGGTTTTGTCGTCGAGGTCTCCAACCATGGCGACGAAGGTTACCTTCTGGCAACCACACGTCCCTACGATGCCGTTGTGCTGGACATTATGCTGCCCGGTCGTGACGGTCTGAGCATCCTCCGCAACCTGCGCGATCGGAAGGCGCCGTTGCCGGTTATCCTGCTGACCGCCCGCAGCGAGCTCAATGAACGGCTGGAAGGACTTAACCTGGGTGCGGATGATTACCTTGCCAAACCTTTCTACATCGAAGAGTTGATCGCCCGGCTCCACGCGGTGACTCGCCGTGCTTCCGGGGCGACACAAGGCATTTTAACCGTCGGGAATCTCTCGATGAATCTCCTGACCCGCGAGGTCAAACGAGCCGGGGCAGCCATCGAGTTGACGCCACGTGAGTTCACCCTCCTGGAACATCTGATGCGTTCCCCCGGCAGGGTGCTCACGCGGGCACAGATATGCGAACAGGTCTGGGGTTACGATTTCGATCCGGGCACCAACCTCGTCGAGGTCTACATTCAGCGGCTGCGAAAGAAAATTGACGCGGACGATCCGGTGGAGCTGATCGAGACCATTCGAGGCGTGGGCTACCGAGTCAGGCCGGCGCCATGAAAAGGCTTCCTTTCCGCCTCAAAATCGCTTTGTTGTCGGCCTCGATTTTCGGTCTTGTGGTTGGGAGCTTCGGCGTGGCGACGTGGTACTGGCTTTACCGGCAGAAAGTCGAAGCAGTGGACACCGAAATACGGTCGCTTGGCGCTCGGCACCCGGGCTGGCTTGCTAACCGCGGCAATTTCAATCGGTTCAACAATTGGCTGGGATTCATTTTCGGAGACAGGCATAAAGGCCAGATCATTCTCCTAGTCAAAGACGCCCAAGACAAGATACTCTACACTTCCCCCGGTTGGCCCGAGAAGCTCGACCCGGCACAGATCGATTGCGCCTTGGCGGACGATCCCAAGGCCTCCGCCCAGTCCGCTGCCACCCCCGAATCTCAAGCCTTCGGCCCGCCCTGGACCACCGGCAGATTCGGATACGGTGGGGTTTGGGCCGGGGCCTGGGTCCCGGGCGGGGCGGGAACGCTTTGGTGTTCACAAAAATTCCCAAGTTCATGACGGTGATGACCGGCGGGTTGGCCTGGCGTCTGGGAGTGATGGGCAACAACGATCTGCGGATGGTTGTGGGATTGAATTACGATCAGACCCAGGCTGAATTGAATCGCATGCGCAATATCTTCCTCGGCGCCCTGCCGTTGGCATTGCTGGTCGTTGGCGCCGGCGGTTGGCTGGTGGGCGGGCAGGCATTGCGCCCCCTGAGAAACATCAGCCAAATGGCAGAGCGCATGACCGCGCGTGGCCTGGGCCAGCGCATCCCGTCATCGGGCGAGGACCCGGAAATTACGCGGCTCATCAGCGTGCTCAACGGCATGATGGACCGCTTGGAGGCTAGCTTTCTCCAGGCCACCCGGTTCAGTGCCGATGCCTCTCACGAGCTGAAGACGCCGCTTGCTGTCATGCAAGGCGAATTGGAGAACGCGATTCAGGCAGCCGCCTCCGCTTCACCGGAACAGCAGGTGCTGGGTAATCTGCTGGAGGAGACGCAGCGGCTCAAACGCATAACGCACGGCCTTTTGCTCCTCTCCCAGGCCGACGCCGGTCAGCTAAAATTGACTCTGGAAAACGTCCACCTGAGCCTCGAACTTGAGTCGCTGATCGAAGACGCCCGCCTGCTCTCCGCTGATTCCAACCTCGCCTTTGACGTCAGGCTTTCTCCCGGTATCTGGGTCCGGGCCGACCGCAGCCTTCTGCAAATGGCATTGCTCAACCTCCTCAATAACGCGGTTAAGTACAACGAACCAGGCGGCTACGTCGAGGTAACCCTCGAGGCGGACAGGGACCAAGTGTTTTTGACCCTCGGCAACAGCGGGTCGGGAATTCCCGCTGCCGATCAATCCAGGGTTTTCGAACGGTTCTACCGCGTGGACACCACCCGCAGCCGAACCAGGGATGGCCTCGGGCTCGGCCTCAGCCTGGCGCGTGAAATCGTCCACGCCCATCAAGGGAAACTGGCTCTTA
>JAMCZD010000524.1:0-8098 GCA_023473405.1 Candidatus Omnitrophota bacterium | reverse complement strand
TCTTAAGGAATGCAGGCCCGGATTTACTTGCTTCGCCTTGTCATTGCGGCGCCTGGAGTTGACCTGAGGCCGGGACGACTCGCCGCTGAAAAGCCCATCGATCCTTGCCCCACAAAGCGGCCTTCCAATTGGAACACCGCGCCACCCTTCTTTCCCCACAAGCCGCGATCAGGTAAATAAATAAACTGTAATCTCCACCACCGCCGAATGTTCATCTAGCTGTGGTCAATTGTTTCTGGAACGGCGCCACAACGGATGCCGCCCCAGTGAAAACAATAACCATCCTCGAAAGGACATACAGTGAAACGTAACTTGCTCTTGTTATTAGCCGCCCTCGTCGTCGGGACGACGACCGGCCCCCTGGCCCCCTTGGCTCAGGCTCAGCGCGGACGCTGCGGCGTTACCCTCGATAGCATTGCCCAGACGGCACTAACCGAGGCCCTGGCCGGACCGGAAGGTGAGTACGCCGCCCGCGCCGAGTACGTAGCCGTAGTCGGGAAATTCGGTGAAGTGCAACCCTACGCCAACATCCTGCTGGCGGAACAACAACACGTCGCCGCCTTGCAACAACAGTGCGTCAAATACGGCGTGCCTATCCCGCCGGACGAGTATCTCGGCCTGGTCCAAGCCCCGGACAGCCTGCTCGACGCCGCGCTGGCCGGCGTGGCCGCGGAGGAAGCAAACATCGCCATGTACAACGAACTTCTGCCTTTGGTCCAGAACTACTCCAGCCTGGTCCAAGTCTTTACCAACTTGCGCGATGCCTCTCTATACAACCACTTGCCCGCCTTGGAGGCAGCCGCCATCAATAGCAGCACCGTCACGGTTTCTGCCGATACTACCACCGCTACTGTCAGCGCCTCCGGAAATGGCACCGGCGACCAGGACCGTCTCCAGCAAAAGTTGCGGGATGGAACCTGCCGGACGCAATAGCCGATCTCAAGTAACACGCGAACTCGCCCTGCCCAGCGCGACCCGTCCGTCTCCTGGGCAGCGCGCGCCGCAAAGAAGGATCGCCTGGCTGGAGTCCTTGAATGTCACAACTCGTTCTAATAGATCAAGTCTGACTGCGGCTGGGAAACGCACTGGAACGTTCAAGCGACTTGGCCAATCTGAGGGAGTAAATGAGCGGGATGGCACCGAGCACACCGAACAAACAGTCAATCAAGCGCCAGCCAAGCGGTATTTGGCGAACGGCCCCGCCAATCAGCGCCAGCGGAATGACCATCGCACAAGCAATAATACCGGCCTGCAGTATCCATACATTGCGCACAGGATCAATGAATGCCCCAAGAAAGAAAACCGCGATGACCAGATGTGCAAAGGCCAGCCAATCGGTGCCGTACGCCAACCACGGATGCCTGGTGTAGCTGTCGCGAAGCCCATCGCGGACGGTGAGAATCCAGCAATCGAGTCCGCTTCCTGCATCAGCGGGAGAAACGCCCTCGAGACCGCGTATCGCCGCGATCCAGTCCATCTCGCTCCAGAGAGGAAAAGCGGTGATGCCGCTCAGAACAAGGGCACAGATAAACGACCCAATTGCCCAGCGCAGCTTGCGGAGAACGGCCGGACGGTCTTGGCATGGTACGGTCGGATTCATAAAAGAAGGGGCAACTCTTGATCAACGCATCTTCACAAAAAGAAGAATGCAGAGATGCGATTCCGAGCGACGCTTATTGCCCCGGGACGACCTGGTAGAACCGTGTGGATTTCCCTGGCGACTGCGTGTCGCCCTCGACGTCGATCCAAACCTGGACGGAATTGGTCAGGGTCAGATTCGTCAGAGTGATCCACGCGTTAGTCTGGGCCAGGTTGGTGAGGTGCTGGATCGCGTAAACCCTGCCTGCCACGCCCTCGATGATCAGACCGGCGCACAAGTTATCGGTCAAACCAATGGACACCTCCGCCGCATTCACCTTGACAAAGGCCGCTTGGCTGGTCACGCTACCCACGGCATTGCTTACCTCGACTGTATAGCTTCCTTCGTCGCTGAGTTCGAGGCCGCTGAAGGCTAAGGTCGCACTGGTCGCCCCGGGAATAGGAACGCCGTTTTTGAACCATTGGTAGGTTAGCGGTCCGGTGCCAGTCACATTCGCCTGGAGCAATGCGCCCTTGCCCCAGTATCCAACCAGGCTTAGCGGTTGTTGCTGAATCAACGGAGCGGCTCGCAGCGCAAACGACTCTAAACCAATCAGGTCTACTGGAGGAGTTGGCGGGAGACCTTTGTTCCCGGGGGCGAGGCTGAATAGAGGAGACTTGCCGCGTATGGTGGCAGTCTCATAGGTGCCCCCCGTGGAAAGGTCCCACGCACGAAACTGGAACATCGCAATTTCGCCACCAGGAATGCCCGGAATTACAACAGCCTGACTATCGCCGATCACATAGCCGGCCCCAAGACCGGTTCTGAAGGGTAACGGATTCCCCACCGGTTCAAGGGCTGTTTCAGCACTACCGTACGGCCCGTAATAAAGCTGGGCCAAGTAACCCGTCCCTTCCAATTTCGTGGTTCGATCGGTCCCGAAAACAGGGGCGTTGACTCCACTCGCGGGAGCATAATTGCTGAAGTTGACCGTCCCTTGAGCCAGGACGGCGGGAGGCGTCAGCAAAAGCAGCAACAGTATTGCGCGGGCGTTACCGGCCGGTTTTAAACGGCGACTCGCACTACTCAGCTTGGTTGTGTTCGCAAATGGAAAATGAACTTGTGTTTTCATGTTTCTGCCTTTTCGTTTTGCGCCTCTTGGAGGCGTCACAGCGGCTGATGCAGTCAGCCGGAAAATGCCTGTAATCCGATTTTGCATAACCTTGCCAGATCAGTTTGGCTAAAAGCATGTTCCATACCGCTGTCGCAATCTGAGGCAACACGGTCCAAACATTGGACGCTTCAGTGTCCGAGGCCGCTGAAGATTCGAGTTATAACCGGCTTATGAATAGGTGGATGCAGCGCAACTAACCACGCACCTGGTTCACTGGTAAATGGCGGGTCCTCATTTGTGAGGATGAGAAAATAGAGCCGAGACCGCCAAGCGGTGATTGGCGGAATTGATAAACCCGCAAGAGTTCCCGCTTTTCGCACGTTGCCTGGAAAGACCCGGGTTACCGGTCACTTGCCGGCGCCAAGCGATAACGCAGCAGGGCCGAGCCGGGCTTCTCTTTGATGCTGATATCCTGGGACATAAGTTCGCGTCCCGTCATCTTTTTCCAAGGGCTCATGTCGTAGGTTTCACCCGCATAGCTTGCTTCGTAAACGGCCTCGGGATCGATATTGTGGAGATGCGCCTGGTAAGCCAGAATGTCACTCTCCACTCGGCGGAAAAAGAAGGCGCACCCCTGCCCGAGATCGGGCCGGTCCAATTGATACGCGAACCAGTCTGCCTGGTCCACCGTGAGTTTCATGAGCGGGTAGTAATCGCCCTGGAAAAGCGGCCTGAGTTCCTTCAGTTCGGCTATGCCCTTTCTGGCAAAGTCATCGCGGAAGCCTTCCCTTGCTACATTGCCGTAGAGCACAATGCCGGCGGTCATATCGCTTCGGAAGTTGTAAGGGGTAACGTCCCAGACTGGCCCGGTGTGGAACGGCACATATAGATTGAGCCCGCCGATCATGACTTGATCGTTGCGCCCCATCCGCGGCCAGTATTTCCGCCCCTTTAAACCCTCCAGAATATCGTCAAAATCGCTTCGCCAAAGGTAAAAGGAACGGCGGCTGGTTTCGATGTCGATCCGGTTGCCGCCCCCGCAACAGTTGTCCATCGATGTGGCGTGGCTCTTTGCGGTAATATCCGACCAAAACCGATACAGACCGGCTATATGCTTCATTTCCGCGATGCCGATTCGGTCCGCAGGCCCTTCCTCGGGAGGCAAGCCGCTGCCGTCTTCGCGATAAATATCGACCTGCCACTTGTTCATGCAATCGCACACGAACCTCGTCAAGAACTCCCGGGCCTCTGGATCACCCATCTTCCAAAGCCCGCCGGCACCATTTCCGCCGCCGTGCAGGTACTGAGGGTACTGCCGGGCGAACTGGGTGCCCCGGCTGACCGAAGGCGGCAGCATCCAGAGGACAAATTTCATCCCTTCCTTGTGCGCCGCATCGGCCAGGGGACGAAGACCGTTCGGGAAGTCCTCCGGTCGAGGATACCAGTTACCCAGGTTATCGTTCCACGGTTGCGGATACCAATAGGCGTCCATCCAATACGTGTCACAGCCCAAACCGGCGATCTTCTCGATGGTCTTCAATTCCCCGGCTTCGTTCAGCCTGCCCAGGGGTTTGCCCTGATCCTGGGCGATCTCGTAGAGACTGCCGCACGTATTGTGCGCAATGGGAGGCTCGGCGGGTTTACCATTCAACTCCTGGACGTAGTGCGACAGGACAGCCCGGCGGAACTGGTTGTGACCATCAATTATTTCGCTTCCTGTCCAGCGCAAAAGCACCATGCTTGGCGTGCGAACCTGCTCGCCCGGTTTGAGGCGGAATCGAGTCTTCTCCATCCCGGCCTTTACAACCACGCCACCACCAGCGTCACGCTGGAACTCCGCCTTCCACCTGCCCGTCCAACCAACCGCCAATATCCATCCGCCGTCTCTTCCCTGGAGGTTGAAATACGGGAAGACGAGGTTCGAGGACAGCGGGCTGTGGAAATCGCGCGGTTTACCGGGCTCGAGCGCTTCATCATGCGGAAGGAAGGAATCGAAACTGGTCTTGTCACCGTTGAGCCAGCGCAGTGTCATTGGTTCCAACACCGGGCTGCCAAATAGTGAATCGCTGTCCATAGGCAAAAAATTCTCGATTAATCCAGTGTCGGCGTCGCCGGTATTCGTCAAACGGTACACCCAGTCAGCGATAGCGCAATCATTCCAAGTGCGAATCTCACACTGAATTACCAGGCCGGTTTTGGGGTCTTTGTACTCGTTTAGGCGCACGGAGCCACCGTCCACTTTTTCCTCGCGCGACGTAAATATCCATTGGCCCAGGAGCAAGTCCGACGGCTGGCCGTCGTACAAAAAACTAAACGGCACCGCCAACTTGCGATTCGAAGTTGCCGCGTGGAATCCCAAAGCATCAAGGTATACAGTCTGTCCATCGGTGAGCGTGACCAAGGCGTCCGCCCAGTCGCATTGGTCAAATCCGATTCCATCTCCGCCGTCGTCCACCTCGAGGACAAATTCCTTGGCCCCGTCCAATGGGATCTTCAGCGGCACGGGGCTGTCTGACAGCTTCAATACTGGTGAGACGAAAACGTCGCGCCCGTTTGCGCGGACATGGAAGCGAGCCGATCCAACCTGCGGGGCTGATTGGGTGTTGCTGTTATTATCAATGCCGATCCGGGCGGTAAACTCCCGGACAGGGTGGTCCAAAACCACTCGAACAGCCGCCGGAGTGTCCATGTAAACGCCGTGCTCGTACTTCTTTTCACCCAGTTGCAAAGGAGCATCCCACACGGTGCGATTCAGCCGCACGACATTCCGGTTTTTCTCGATATAAAGCCCCTCGCTCTTTCCCACCCCGGCGTTGGGTGCGGAAAAAGCGTGAGCCGCCCACGCCTTTGCGGTCTTGATGCTCGCCAAAATGTCCTCTTTGTATGGATCGTTGCCTGCGATCAAGGCCGGGCTTGAGATTGTTGCCAGGATCGCCGCCGCAATAAACGCGTTGTGAATGAAGGCTGGAAGACTTGCGGAGGTGCGGTGAACCAAATGTGATGCCATGGTTATCCTTTGTTTGCTGGTTAAGTGGTGGTGGCGACTGTATTTAGAGAATGTATGGTAGTGTTCGCGCATTGCGATACCGGTTAATAGTAGAAATGACTGCCGGAGCTGAAGTACTGGTATGCGGGGTAGTTGGTTCTCCACAATTTCGAGCTTCGCCAGTTCACTCCCCCGTCCAGGGTCGCCACGTTGCCCCCCGCGGCTCCCAATTGTATCGGGGTCTTGCCGGCGGTGCCCAAAACCCAGGTCTCACCCCGCTTGAGCGGGCCATGCGCCGTGTGCGGCACGATAACAAACCAACCCCACAAATGATTCGCGTCCGAAAACAGGGCCAGCTTAGGATCATCGCTGAGTTTCAGCGGAGAAGTCCAGCCGGCATTTTCGGGGACAGGTTTTCCGCCGTGGTAATTATAACCGATATAATAACCGGTGCCCCGCTCGAAACGGTTCGAGCTCCCGTAAAAGCGGACGGGATAAAGATTCGGGCAATCAAATACCTCGTCCCCGAACATGTTGCTGATAAACAAGTAGGTGGGAGTGGAAATACTCAAAGTATACCAATCTCCCCCATCCCGTTTGCCTTCCATGAGCTTGTCCTGGTTATCCAAACCATACACGTTGGATGCAATCAACAATTGATGCAGGTTGCTGACACAGTGGGTGCGATGGGATTTCTCTTTGGCGGACGACAGCACCGGCAAAAGCAGGCTGGCGAGTATGGCGATGATGGCGATCACCACCAGCAGCTCGATCAACGTAAAAGAGGGCGGGCACACGCGCCACCGTACTTGCGCATCGTTGTCAGAAAGGGAAGCGTTCATGGCCTTTTGCGAAAATCGGTTTCAGTGTTTGGTTATGGCAACTCGATGCCAACCATATTGTTCAAAGCATGGTTGGTGACGTTGATGGACCGCCAGTGCGGTTCGAACCAACCTGTTTACCCGCCAGCACCTCGTAGACTTCCGGGTTAACCAGGTTTGCCGGACGCTTGCCCGTAAGAACCGCCACCACGCCTTCGGCGGCTTCGCGTTGTATTTGGGCTACCGAATCCTCCGAATACCAGGCGGCGTGGTCCGAGACGATGACATTATCCAGCTCATACAACGCGTAATTCCTCGGAGGAGGCTCCGTTTCATGGACATCGACGCCGGCGGCGGCAATGCGCCGCTTTCGGAGCGCATCAGCCAGGGCGGCTGTGTCAACCAGCGCTCCCCGGGAGCAGTTTACTAAAATGGCCTGCGATTTCATCCGCTCTATCGTCTGCGCGTTGATCAGGTGCCGCGTCTGATCATTGAGCGGGGCGTGAATAGTGACGTAGTCCGATTCGGAAAGAAGTTGGTCCAAGGAAACAAGCTCGACATTCAGCACACGCGCTACTTCGGGCTTGACGAAAGGATCGCACGCCAGGACGCGCAACTCGAAACCGCGCAGCTTGGCAACTAGTTTCCGGGCTATGGCGCCCAGCCCTATAACCCCGAGAGTCTTCCCGTGAATACGGTAAACGGGTTCCTTTTCGTAGATGCCCCATTCGCCGGACCGGATGCGCCGGTCGTGGTTTACGATCCTTCTAATGCACGCCAGCAATAAGCTGATGGCGTGTTCGGAGACTTCATGAACGGCGGCATGAGGAACGTTGGTAACCACAATCCCGGCCCGCGTGGCCGCCGCAATGTCCACCGTGTCCAGGCCGGCCCCATAACGCGCAAGGATACGGCAGCGCTTCAATTCCGAAATCACCCGCGCGTTGGCCGGGTGTTGGCAGATGCAGAGCGCGTCCGCTTCGCGCCCGAAGGCGATCACATCTTCCGCGGTGCGGCAGATTCGCACTTCCAGTTCGAAACCGAACCTTCCGTAAATCTCGCGCTCGATATCGGCGTTCTTCAATCCGGCATCGCAGAGGGCGATTTTCATAATGGCGATTTACAAACCCGGCACGTAACCTTTGCCGAACTGGGCGTTGAGCGGCGTTCGCCATTGTTCACCAAAAGGCATCCAGGCCGTCGTTCCGCCGTCGACGATGAGCGTGTGGCCCAGGATATAGCGAGCCTCGGGGCTGGCCAGGAATACCGCCACCTTGGCAATGTCAATGGGCATGCCCACAAAACCGCACGGGATGCCTTTGCCATGCTCCTCCGGATTTGCTTTCCCCATCGCCTTGGTTGTGTTCTCGACCCAAACGCCGCCTGGGGCGAGCCCCACCACCCGCACTCCACGCGGTGCCAACTCGACTGCCAACTCGCGGGTATAGGATACGATGGCGCCTTTGGTTCCCGCGTAAACCGAGTGCTCGCGCATACCCTGGTAGGCGTGAATCGAAGTGAGATTCACCACCACTCCACGCGCCTCCTCGAGGGCCGCCAAAAGCCGTTGCGTTAGGAAGAACTGCGCCCGCACTGGG
>JAMCZD010000474.1:1714-10898 GCA_023473405.1 Candidatus Omnitrophota bacterium | reverse complement strand
TGCTCGTTCCTACGCCCCGGACCAGTATGGCCGGATCAATATTCGGATCGCGGCAGACGGTTCCAACGACGCCATCTTGCAGGGGATCGAGATCGAGTAAATGGGAGCGTTGGAGCGTGGAGCGTGGGGAGCGTGGGGCGTAGGAACGAGCATTGAGAATCGAAAATTGGTAATTTGTCATCGAGTCCGGACTGGCACGTGTCCCTATCAATGACAAATGGCCAATTCTCAATCCTGAATTATCAATTTCGGGGGGGGGCCTTCATCCGCGCTCCTGTGCCGCACGCTCTCCACGGCTATTTCACCTGGAAAAGAAAGTGGCGGCACGTCGGAGAAAGTCGAAGAAATAAATAGACTTTCCCGCCCGCTTCTGGCAGAAAATTCGGATGCCAAAGCAAGAAATTGTGCCGGAAGCCGAAGTCCTGCGCCGGATTACCGTGCGCCTAATTTTGCCGCAAGAGCGCGACTCCTACGATCAACTACTCCAAGCGCAGCACTATCTGCACAGCGCCCGTCTGGGAGGCCAGTCTCTGCGCTATGTGGCTGAATTGGATGGACAGTGGGTGGCGCTGATTGCTTTCAGTGCCCCCGCTCTAAATATTAAGGCTCGCGAACGGTGGATTGGATGGACGCCCCGCCGGCGGACCCGTCGATTATGCTTTGTGGTCAATAATAGCCGGTTTTTGGTCCTGCCCGACCGGCAACGCTATCCCAATTTAGCCTCGCGGGTTTTGAGTCTGTGCCTCAAGCGGCTAAGCCAGGACTGGCAAGAGCAGTGGGGCCATCCGGTGCTCTTGGTGGAGAGTTTTGTCGATGAAACCCAGTATCGGGGCACGGCCTATCGGGCGTGCGGTTTTGAAGCGGTGGGTTGCAGCAGTGGTTACGGACGTTCCAGCCGAGACTTCTATCTGGACCACGGCCAACCCAAGCAGCTTTATTTGCGGGAACTGTGTGCCGGAGCGGCGGCGACGTTGCGTCGGCCCCGGCTGCCGGCCCAATTGGCGCCCCACGAGGAGTCCCTCAGCGGTCCCTGTCCCTTGCGAGCGCCCAGCCTTGATTCGCTTTTAGAGGTCTTTCGATCGCTGGGCGACTCTCGCCGGGGCCATGGTTTGCGCCATCCCCAGCCCTTTGTCTTGGCGTGTGCGACGGTGGCGATGTTATTGGGGGCCGGGGGCTACCAGGCCTTCGAAGATGTGTGCAGCAAACTAACGCAACGACAATTAAGGGCCTTGGGCTGCCGCTTAACCCCCAAAACCAACCGTTATGTTCCGCCCAGCGACAGCACCTTTTTCCGGGTGCTCAATTCCTTGGACCCGCATGCCTTTGACCTAGCGGTGGGCCGATGGATGATGGAGCAGGATATCTCGGTCTTGGAAGGCCTGGCCGTCGACGGCAAGGTCTTGCGGGGCAGCGGCCGGGGCGACGGCCAAGCGCTGCAATTGCTTTCGGCCGTTTCGCACCGCTTGCGGCTGACGGTGGCCCAAGAGCCCATTGAACAAAAGAGCAACGAGATTCCGGCCCTCCAGCCGCTCCTCAAGCAATTACCGGCCGTGGCCTTGGCCGGCAGTGTGATCACCGCCGACGCCCTGCATTGCCAGCAACAGAGCGCCCGCTTTGTGACCCAGGAGTTGGGAGCCGATTACCTTTTCGGGCTCAAGGGCAATCAAAGTGGCATCCTGGAGCGAGCTCAAGTCAAGCTGCCGCAGCCTTTTTTTTTCCGCCGAATATGACAGCGGTCCGATTAAAGAGCATGGGCGGGTGCAATGGTGGCGCTTGCAACGGGTCAGCCTGAGTCCCGAAGAGGCCGGTTTGTGCGGCTGCTGGCAGTTCATTGCCGTGTGGCGTCAGCGAGAATATCTGCGCCGGGGTAAAGTCATCAAGAGCGAGGAGGAATATAGCTTCTATGCCACCAGTTTGCTGGCCCAGGACCACAGTGCCCAAGGGCTCCTGGAATTTATTCGCGGCCACTGGGCGGCCAGTGAAAACGGTTCGCATTATCGGCGTGACAAAAGCCTCGGGGAGGATGCCTCGTTGGTGCGATGCCCCAGGGCCGCCCACTGTTTGGCGATCCTGCGCAACCTCGTGCTGGGCTTGTTTGAATTGCAGAAGGACCAGGGCAAAGCCGATGCCTCCTATGTGCCGGGTTGGCGTCGCCGGATGAAGACAACCGAGGCTATCCAACTCATTACGAAAGGAGTCTGATTCCTAAAGCTCTACAAACCGCTCCACCTCTTTTCATTCAAGCCAGGTACGGCCAGGTACTCTTGCGCCGCCCTGCCTGGCAGCTCAGGTAGGAAATCACCGGCGCCGGGCCTCGACAAGGACGGTCCGGCGCGCCGGTCTCCCACCTGAGCCGCTCGAAGCATCATAGATGCCACGGCAGGATGCAAGCCGGTCAGACGAAATAGCCGTGCACGCTCTCACGCTCCGCACGCTGCTTTCTTGACTTTGGGGATACTTGGGAGCCTAATGGGGTTTGAAATGTATTCCCGAGTTCGTGCGATGTATCAACCATCAATCAAGCCATGAAAACCATGCATCAATGGATCACCACTGTTGCCGGTGGTGCAATTTTAATCGGCGCGGTAAACGTCTTGGCGCAGGATTGGCCGCAATGGCGTGGTCCTAACCGGGATGACAAAGTGAGCGGCTTTACCGCTCCCGAGCAATGGCCGAGCGCTCTGAAGGAGAAGTGGAAAAAGACCGTTGGAGTCGGCGATGCCACGCCCGCATTGGTGGGGGACAGACTCTATGTGTTCGTGCGGCAGGGAGAGGACGAAGTTACCCTGTGTATGAATGCCGAAGACGGCAAGAAACTGTGGGAGAACAAATACGCGGCCCAGGCAGTAACCGGGCCGGCTGCTCGGCATCCCGGGCCGCGGAGTTCGCCGGAAGTGGCGGATGGGAAGGTGGTAACGCTCGGCGTGGGCGGGGTTCTTTCCTGCCTGGATGCTGCCACGGGCAAGGAATTATGGCGCAAGGACGAATTCCCCAAGCTGGTCCCCCAATTTTTCACGGGCATGTCGCCGATCATCGTGGACGGCATGTGCATTGCGCATCTCGGCGGGAAGGATAACGGGGCGGTAATGGCTTTCGATCTTGCCACCGGAAATCTGAAATGGAAATGGACCGGTGACGGCCCGGCATATTCATCGCCCATTTTAATGACCGTTGAAGGGACTAAACAGGTCGTGGTGTTGACGGAGAAAAACCTGGTCGGCATCGCCGTGTCGGATGGAAAACTCCTGTGGGAAACGCCGGCTTCTACTCAGCCCCGATTTTATAATTCAGCCACCCCGATTGTGGATGGGCAGAAGGTGGTCCTTACCGGCCAGGGCCGTGGCACCAAGGCGATTGAGATCGAAAAGCAAGGCAACAACTTTGCAGTCAAGAATCTCTGGACCAACGAAAAAGTCGGCACCGGATTCAGTACACCCGTGCTAAAAAACGGTTTCCTATTCGGGCTCTCCGACCGCGGCTTCCTTTTCTGCTTGAACGCCTCGAACGGCGAGGTTGCCTGGATCGATAACACCCGGCGCGAGGGCTTCGGCGCGGTTCTGGACGCCGGTTCAGTTGTTTTGGCCCTGCCCAGCAACTCCGAATTGGTCGTCTTCAAGCCCGCGGAACAGCGTTACGAGGAGTTGGCCAAGATCAAAGTGGCCGACACGCCGGTATACGCGCACCCGGTGATCGCCGGGAACCGGGTATACGTTAAGGACAACGAGACCCTGACGCTCTGGACGTTCTAGAAATGAGTGCCAGGATATCCAAGCGCCGGCTGCTTTCATGGCTTTGTTGGTTGCTGGTTCTCGGGACCGGATACTCTCCTTGGCCGGCTGCCGGTGCCGAGGTGACCGCCGAGGAAATGTCGCGGGCCCGTCAATTTGTCGAATCAAGCTTTGCACTGGAGACCCAGGACCAAAGGCCCTTTTCATTTGTTTACAATGGCCGGTCCTCGGCTGAACTTCTGCCTCGATGGCAGCCCCGATTGCGCCTCGAGAAGCAAACCGATCAGTGCTTCGAGCGGGCGCTTGCATTTGCCGATCCCCAAACTCAACTGGCCGTGCGCTGTGTGGTTACGGTTTACCGGGATTTTCCGGCGGTGGAATGGACGCTCTACTTCAAGAACGAAGGCTCGAAGACCACTCCCATTTTGGAACAGGTTCAGCCCATGGATGGATCGGTTCCACTCGAGGCTGGGGTAACGCCCAAGCTCTATTATGCCGAGGGCAGCCACGCCCTGATCACCGATTTTCAGCCGTTGGAAAGAGACCTGGCGAACAACGAACGCCTGAGCCTGGCCTCGTTCGGCGGGAGACCGTCCGATGGATTCCTGCCCTTCTTCAATCTTGCCCAATCCGACCATAACGGGGTGGTCCTGGCCATTGGCTGGACCGGACAATGGGCGGCTGAATTCTCTCGCAACGGCGCGGGGCCAGTGCGGATGCGGGCAGGCATGGAACGGACCCACCTCGTGCTGCACCCGGGCGAGGAGATACGGACCCCGGCCATTCTCCTCATGTTTTGGTCGGGTGACGATCGCATGAGCGGGCAGAATCTGTTCCGCAAGCTCTTGCTCCGGCATTACACCCCGAAGCCGGGAGGCGCACCGATAGACCCGCCGGTGGCATATTCACCGCACGCGGAGATTCCGTTCGAGGGAACGACCGAGACTAACATGCTCCAAGTGATCGGCCGGATTTCCGCGCATCATTTGCCGGTTGATTACTGGTGGATCGACGCGGGCTGGTACGATTGCGACAAAAACTGGGCCCGGTGGGTCGGTAACTGGCGGCCGAGTTCCGAACGGTATCCGAATGGGCTCAAGCCGGTGGCCGACGCAGCCCATCAGGCCGGCCTGAAATTCCTTCTCTGGTTCGAGCCTGAGCGCGTGATGCCGGGTACCTGGCTATATCAAAACCACGCCGACTGGCTGTTGCCTCCGCCGCCCGCAACGAACCTGCCTCCCGAGCTTCGATATATGGCCAACGACGGCTTTCATTTGCTCAACCTGGGGAATCCCGACGCCTTGTCCTGGGTCGAGAGAACCTTTAGCGGCATGATCAGCAAAGTGGGAATCGATGCCTACCGCAACGATTTTAACATGTATCCCGTCTATTATTGGCGGAACGGAGAATCACCCGACCGGCAAGGAATCAACGAGATTCGCTATGTTCTTGGCCTCTACGCTTATTTTGACAGCTTGGTGCGCGATCATCCGCGACTGCTGCTCGATACCTGTGCCAGCGGCGGCCGGCGAATCGATTTCGAAATGCTGCGGCGCTGTCTTGTCTTGACGCGGAGCGATTACCTTTGGGACCCCGTGGGCCAGCAATGCCACACTTATGGTTTGGCCCAGTGGATTCCCCTCACCGGTATTGGAGCGGCGTCGGCAAATCCGTATAACTGCCGCAGCGGGATGGGATCGCATTATGTCGAGACCATCAATACACAGGCCGCCAGCCAGCAAGACTGGGAGACGGTGCGCCAATTCCTGAGGCAATACCTGTCGATCCGCCCGCTATTCCAAGGCGATTTCTATCCGTTAAGCCCGTATAGCACCGCCCAAAAAGACTGGCTGGCATTCCAGTTCGACCGATCGGATCTGGGCGAGGGCGTGGTGCAGATCTTTCGGCGGACCGAATGCCCGGAAGAGACGTGGACCGTCCGGTTGCGCGGCCTCGATCCCAACGCCTGCTACCTCCTTGCCAACTGGGATGAAGACCAGCCCCAAACCAAGACCGGACGCGAATTGATGGACCAGGGATTGACAGTTCACCTCAAGAGCAAGCCTGCCGCTGGAGTCGTCGTTTACCGGAAACAGTGACATTCCGAGAGCCGCCGGCTGCTGCAGAGCGGTGTCATTAGGGCTGCAATTCTCGCTTGGTTCAACTTGAACAACCCATTTCCTTGTCGCATGCTCGCGCGGAATGGGAATGGAATTTTTTGTGAGCTTATTTGATACACTGTTCATGCCCGCCTCATGAGCCTCGAAACCAATCCAGCCATCGAAACCGTGCCGGTTGTGAGCAAAGCGGAGCGGTATCCGCCCCAGGTCAAATACATCATTTGGAATGAGGTATGTGAGCGGTTCAGTTATTACGGCATGATGGGGATTCTCGAGAATTACCTGAGCAACCGAATGGCGATGGGCGCGGATGGGGCCACCGAGGTCCTGCACCTGTTCGGCACGGCGGTGTATTTCCTGCCGCTTCTGGGCGGTTGGCTGGCGGATCGCTGGCTCGGACGTTATTGGACCATACTCAGCATTTCCCTGTTTTACTGCCTGGGGCATGGCACGCTGGCGATGTTCGAGGGAAGCCAGGGGGGGCTATTTGTGGGGCTCCTGTTGCTGGCAATTGGCGCGGGAGGGATCAAACCGTGTGTCTCGGCATTTGTTGGCGATCAATTCAGAACGGACCAGCAGCACTTGTTGACGAAGGTGTACGGCTGGTTTTATTGGGCAATCAACCTGGGCGCCGCCGCTGCTTTCTTCATTATTCCGACGGTGAAAATCCATTCCGGATACCGCTGGGCGTTCGGGATTCCGGGGATTGCCATGGCCGTGGCGACGCTGGCGTTTTGGTCCGGAACAAAATATTACGTGCGGCAGCCACCGTCGGCGCGGGAAGAGAAACGCACACGGTTTTTTCCGGTCCTGTGGTATGCCCTGCTACGCTTGGGGCGGCGGAAAGCCGGCGGAAAATTCCTGGACGTCGCGCTCGAGCGCTATTCGCTTGAGGAAGTCGAGGCTGCGCGCGCGGTGGTGGGCATACTGGTCATTTTTGCGAGCGTGCCGATGTTCTGGGCGCTGTTCAACCAGGTGAACTCCACTTGGGTGGTGCAAGGCGACCTGATGAGGCCGCTCACGCTATTCGGCGGGCAGTGGCAATTGAACGGCGAAACAATGCAGGGCTCCGGAGCGGTACTGGTGATGATCTGGGTGCCCATTTTGACCCTGGGAATCTATCCGTTGTTTGAACGGTTGGGCTGGCGCCCGACAGCGCTGCGCCGTATGTCGGCCGGCATGCTGTTTGCCGCCGTGGCGTTTGTGATTTCCGGAATGCTGCAATCACGGTTGGACGGCGGGCAAACCTTGAGCATCCTGTGGCAGTTGGTGCCTTACATCGTGCTCGAAGCCGGCGAAGTCACCCTGTCGGCCACGGCGCTCGAATTTGCCTTCGATCAGGCTCCAAAACAATTGAAGAGCATCATCATGAGTTTCTGGTTAATGACGATCGCCGGCGGCCACTTCCTGATCGCGGCGTTTACTGGATTAAACGAACGCTTTGTCCACGCCAAAGGAGCTTCGGAGTTTTACTTCTACGCGGTATTGATGCTGGTGGTTGCGGGCATCTTCATCCTTTGCGCCATGCGATATCGGGCTCCAAGCCATCAGCCATCAGCCATCAGCTATTAGCCATCAGCCATCAGCCATTAGCCATTAGCCATCAGCCATCAGCTATTAGCCATCAGCTATCACCTGGGCGGGGGGGCTTGATAAATCAATGCACATAGGCAAGGTTAATTGATGTTGGTGTTGCAGGAGCCAGAGGGCAAATCAATGACCGAAGCCGAACAACTCGCCTCGTTTGTGGCACGCGTGTCGTTCGAGGACATCTCCGGCGAGGCGCGAGAGCAATTGAAGTTGCGCCTTCTCGACGCGATTGGTTGCGCCGTTGGGGCGGCTGAGGGAGAGCCGGTGCGCTGTATCCGCGAACAAATCAACGATTTCGGCGGACGTGCGCAATGCACGTTGATCGGGGGAGGCAAGACGGCGCCGGACCGCGCCGCCCTTTATAACAGCGCCCTCGTTCGCTATCTCGATTTCAACGACAGTTACTTGGCCAAAGGCGAGACGTGTCATCCGAGCGATAATCTCGGCGCGGTGTTGGCGGCTGCCGAATACGCGGACTGCGGCGGACGCGATTTTCTCACCGCGCTCGCCGTTGCCTACCAGGTTCAATGCCGGCTTAGCGACGTTGCGCCCGTGCGTTCGAAGGGATTTGACCACACCACGCAAGGGTCCTACGCCCTTGCCGCCGGGATTTCGAAGGCACTTGGACTCGAGCTTGAGAAGACCGCTAATGCCATCGCCATTTGCGGGACTGCGTTCAATGCGCTTCGCGTGACGCGGACCGGTGCATTGTCGCATTGGAAAGGCCTGGCTTATCACAACGACGCCTTCTGTTGCACTCAAGCCGCCTTTCTTGCCATGCGCGGGATTACCGGACCGCTTGAAGTCTTCGAAGGCAACAAAGGTTTCAAGGACTCAATCGCAGGCGGCTTTGAGATGGATTGGGCCGGTGAAGACCTGGAACGGGTCCGGCGCACCATCCTCAAAAAGTCCAACGCCGAGATTCATTCGCAAGCCGCCATCGAGGGCGCGCTCGAACTGCAAGCCCTGCACGGCTTCAGGGGCGAGGACATTGAGAGCGTCCACATCGCCATCTTCGACGTTGCTTACCACATTATTGGTGGCGGCGAAGAGGGGGACAAAACGCTGGTCCATACCAAGGAGCAGGCCGACCACAGCCTGCCGTACATGGTTGCTGTGGCCCTGTTGGACGGCCAGGTCCTGCCGCCGCAATATGCGCCCGAGCGCATAAAGCGCGACGATGTGCAGGCGCTCCTGAGGCGAGTCATCGTTCGGCCTGATGACTCCTGCTCGAAGCGTTTCCCGGACGAACACGCCTGCAAGGTAACCATTCACCTGAAGAGCGGTGTCACACTTGCCCGCGAGAAAAGTGATTACGAAGGTTTTCATACCCGTCCCATGGGATGGGATGCCGTTATTCGCAAGTTTGATCAGCTTAGCAAACCGCATACCACAGCCGAGTGGCGCAACCGTTGCATCGAGATGGTCCGCCGATTGGACTCCGTGCCGGTTCGTCACCTCTGCCGCCTCCTCGCCAAGACACTAAACCAAACAGAAAGGTTGAAATCATGAGCACGCAGACAGGCAATCCGTCGGCGCCTCCGGACGAAGAGCGCGCGTTCCCGTTCCTGCCGCTGAACGAACGGCAGGGTAAGCCCCGCACCCGGGGTGTGACGGAGATTCGCGGCCCGTATTACGCGCCGATGGGCCGGCGTTATCTTGAAGATATACTCGAGACCATGGGTGCTTACGTGGACATACTGAAATTCGCCGGCGGTTCGTTCACCCTTATGCCGCGCAAGGCGG
>JAMCZD010000474.1:0-1704 GCA_023473405.1 Candidatus Omnitrophota bacterium | reverse complement strand
ACCAAACTGGCGTCCTGGTGTCCACAGGCGGCTTTATCGAACACGTCCTGACGCTCGGCAACCGGGCCGTGAAGGACTATATCGAGGAATGCAAACGCATTGGGTTCGACATCGTCGAGATTTCCAGCGGGTTCATCACCGTACCGCACGACGACCTCGTTCGGTTGACTGAGCAGGTGCAAAAGGCCGGGCTTAAGGCCAAGCCGGAGGTGAGCATCCAGTTCGGCGCGGGCGGGGCGAGCACGTCCGAGGCGCTAGAAGCGGAAGGCACGACCGATCCCGAGTGGGCCATCGGGCTTGCCCGAAAACACCTGGATGCGGGCGCACATATGATCATGATCGAGTCCGAGGGCATAACCGAGAGCGTTCATTCATGGCGCACGGATGTGATCGCAAAATTCATTCGCGGATTGGGCCTGGAAAAGACCATGTTCGAAGCTGCCGAGCCGGCAGTGTTCCGATGGTACATCAAGAACTACGGCCCGGAAGTCAACCTTTTCGTAGATCATAGCCAGATTGTGCTACTGGAGTGCCTGCGCTCGGGGATTTGGGGCACGCAAGACCTTTGGGGCCGCGTCCGAACCTACAAGGCCAACTCATAGGCGCGCCGGACCCGAGGAACGAGATCATTTTCGCATTTGTAACCAATCGCAATTGCCAGGAGCCTTGTTCATCGGGGGAGTGCAAAGGATACCCGATACTTATACCCCGGCGGGCAACTTCGACTCCGCCAACACCTTATACTTTGGCAAAATCCCCGTTACCAATGGGACACTTGCCGGCGCCTTCGGCGGTTTCCCGGGCGAGGCGCGGTTCAGTGGTTTGACGATTCAAAAACCATCGCCCGGTCCGTACGTGAAATCCTTCTCGCCGGTCGGAGGCGCCGTTCCATCGAATGCGGTTGTCGTCGTAGAATTGTACGATTATATCACACAAGTCGTTTCCGATTCCATCCATCTGTCTTTCAACAACTTGCCGGTTACTCCGTCAATTGACAAACCGGCGGGAAGCATCGTGACCACGGTCAGTTATGATCCTCCGGGCGACCTGGACGCCGGTTCCATTAACACGGTGATGATCATGTTCAGTGACAATTCGAATCCGCCGAGGACGCAAACTGTCTTTCGCCTCTCCTTGGCCTGAGGGGCAATTCGCTCAGCAGAGTTCATCCCCGAGTTCGGACGTAACCCAGTCCGTCTCGATTCTGCAACGCAACCCGCATGACCGGGTCTGGCAGGTGCTCGAGTCCGGCACCTATACCGACGGCAATCACATTTCCTATGGCGTGGGATATTTTACTTTCGGACCATCGTATTCAGGATTTAACGGTTTTTTTGAAAAATCCTCAATTTCAATCCTTTTTGGCACAAATAGTGCTTTATAATTTGCCCTGTTGTTATCATTTTAACCCGTTAAGGAACCATTATGAATAACAAGTCTTCCCAAAGTCTTCTCTCTCTCTCCGCTAGCCTGGGCCTTGTGTCCTGGATTTCCCTGGCTGGAGCCGTAAATGCCGAGGTCATGCTCGAATCCCCGACCGTTGTCGAGCGCGGACCGCACTGGTCCGTAGTCCAATGGGTTACCCAGGAAACTGACCCGGCGGGTAATATCGTGAACGTCCCTCACTCGATAACCGAACTTGCCAGCGGCTTAAACGTCTTGCGCGACAGCGTTTGGCAACCCGCCAAGGCCGAGTTCGAGGTC
>JAMCZD010000309.1 GCA_023473405.1 Candidatus Omnitrophota bacterium | reverse complement strand
AAGCCGTTTCTCCCACGATCACCAAATCGGCTGGATCATCGGTAACCACCCTCAGTTACTCCCCGCCGGAAGGCTTGATCCCCGAGGCGACGAACATCATGCGGGTAGTCTTTGGCGATAACGCCACACCGCCCCAGGTGCAGACTGTGGATTTCAGTTTCGAGGTGATTAGTGTCCGTAAGGCCGCCCAGATTGTAAACATCGACATCAATGGGACCGGGCGTTCCGCTCGTCCACCCGGTGCCACTTATGTCGGCCAGGGCGCGGCCGGTGGTGGCAGCGTTTTCAATGGCATCACCGCCAGCTCGAAACTTCCAGATACGGTTTATCCCGACGGTCCATTCGATGACAACATCACCATTCTCGGTACGAATCTGGTGAATTCGCTCGGCCAACCGAGTACGGTCAGTTTCACCATCGGTCCCGTGTGTGCCGCCGATTCCGGAGCAACCCCAGGCCAGTTTAGTGACAATTATGCCGCTCTTAACCAGGATTGGATTCTGGTAGGCTACTTGGGGCAAACCAGCCGAACCGCCGATTTCACCATCGACGGCTTGAGTGATGCGCCCATTGCCAACCTGTATTTCTACACCCGGTTGGACCCGCGCGATAATAACCGCTTTAGCTGCGGAACTTACATCATCCCTGGCACCACCGGGCCCGAGCCATTCCCCGGTCGAGGGGTGTTCATCAACGACGTCACGTTCTTCAGGAATGTGCCCGTTGTGAACGGCAAGATCAGCGGGACGTTCACCAACACCAGCGTGCTTGCCCTCATGTCCGGCTTGACCGTCGAACTGCCTCTGCCGCAGCCATACGTTAAGTCGTTCGGACCAACCGGCACGGGTCTCAGTTCCACCACACCGGTCCAGATCAATTTGCAGGATTTCGTCTCGCAGGTCGTTCCTGGCTCGATCCAGCTCTCCATCAACGGTCAGACCGTAACTCCGACCGTCAATAAATCCGGGGATTTAACCACAATAACCTACCTCCCAACCGGCGGTTGGCCGCAAGGCGCCACGATCAACGTCAAGCTCGTCTTTGGCGATACTGCCACCCCGCAGAACGTCCAGACCCAAGAGTACAGCTTTGATGTATTGGATGAAGCGAAGGCCGCCAAGATCATCAACATCGATATTAACGGCCATCGGACCGGCAATCCCGACCCAACGACCTATGTTGGCATGGGCGCCGCGGGGGGCGGCACGGTCTTTAACGGATTATCCGCCGAGTCCGCGCTTCCCGACGGCACTGATGATGATTTCATCACTGTCACCGGCACCAACCTGAAGGATTCACTCGGTAATCCCACCACGGTAGGCTTCACCATCTCACCCGTCGCGGGCGGCAATTCCGTAACTGACCAAGGCGTGTCCGCCGACATGGCGCCTCTGCTCGGGGATTGGGTCCTGGTGGCTTACTTTGGGCAAGCCCCAACCGACTCGGCGAACTTTGTTATTAGCGGGTTGGGTTCGGCGACCAATGCCAACCTCTATTTCTACAGCCGAGGCGATTGGCCCGGCGGCTATACCATCGGGGATGAATCGCCCGTGACGTTCACCGCCGCCACCGGTGGATTCACCGCCGGCAATACTATCTACTTCAAGGCTGTCCCAGTAACGGATGGGCAGATCACCGGCAACTTCCATGGCATACCTAATGCGCCAAACTTGGGCATATTGAGCGGGTTAACCATTGATCTCAACCCGGCGGAAGTGGCTCCACCGGGACCGCTGAGCATCTCAATGCAAGCAAACCAGGTCGCCATTTCCTGGACCGGTGCGGGCACCCTCCAGTCGGCTGATGCAGTCACCGGCCCCTGGTCAGATGTGACCGACGCCTCGAGTCCATACCTGGTTAGCCCATCGGGGAACCAGAAGTTCTATCGTCTGCGGCAATAGACGCCAAGCAAGGGCGTTTTGATTGCTGCTGATTCGCAAGCGATCGTGGCCGAAAGCCGCGGTCGCTTGCCTTTGGCACCGGCGAAAGCAGACTGTGGCGCAACAGGTTTCCAAACCTGCTGTATCGCCGACTTCCTAGTCGGCAGAGCGTGCGCCGGTCCTACGCGAAGCGGGTTGGAAACCCGCGATACAGCAGACTCGTAAGTCCGCGCTACGGACAAGCCGATTTTCCAATCGGCAGAGCGTGCGCGGATCGAATGTTGAGCGGATTTAGAAAAACAGCGATCGTTTTTAAACCAGATAAAAAGCGCAAACACAATGACTATCACAAATTTCATCGCCGCCACGCTGGGAGTGGTCTACCTAACCTTGGCTGCCTCGACGAACGCATTTCCGCAGCCGCCCTTCGCTCAAGCCGATTTCTACGTCGCCCCTGATGGTTTAGACTCGAATCCCGGGACTGCCTCCGCTCCATTCGCCACGTTAGCCAAGGCGCGCGATGCCGTTCGCGATAGAATAGCTGAAGGGCTTACCAACGATATTCTTGTTGCGATTCGCGGCGGGACATACCAACAGCCAAGGAAATTGGTATTCGGACCGGAGGACTCCGGCACCGCGAAATACTCGATTACCTATGGAGCCATGCCGGGCGAAACGGTGATCATAAGCGGCGGCTTGAGGCTCACCGGTTGGAAGCGCGGCTTTGGTGAGATTTGGACCACCCTTTTGCCCCGGATGACCGCCGGCCTGCAGGACTCTTACTTCCGCCAGTTGTTCGTCAATGGACAACGGGCGGTGCGGGCCCGAACCCCCAACGCGAATGACAAGAACCCATGGTGGACCATTAAATCCTCCGTGGCCGATCCTGGTCAGCCCGATCCGGACCGGACCACGTTCACGTTGAGCGTGGACCACCCAATCAAGGCCTGGAAGAACATCGCCGACGTCGAGCTCGTCTGGATATTCAACAACGACGGCTCGCGTTCTCGTTTGGGCGTCGTGAACGAGGCCGAGCAGACCTTTCCCCTCCCGCCGCCCCATCAGTGGACCCCGAAGTTTTTGCCAGGTGAATACCAGATCGGCCATCCGGTGCCGAGTCGGTCCTGCTACTTCGAGAACGCCCTCGAGATGCTGGACCAACCCGGCGAATGGTACTTCGACCGGCAGACGCGCATCCTTTCCTATTGGCCGCGGCCGGGCGAAGACCTCGAGACTGCCGAGGTAGTGGCGCCTATCGTTCAGAATACGCTGCTCGAAGTAGCCGGTACCCGGCAGCACCCCGTTCAAAACCTCCACTTCCAAGGCATCCGGTTAGCCTACGTGGACTGGCCCCTTCCGTCGTACGGTTTCACCGCCATGTTCGGCTGCCTCCAGTGGACCATTGGCACTCAGCCTGAGCCCTTTCTCAAGTTTCACTGGATCGACTCTGCCTTGAAGTTCGAGAACGCCCGCGGGTGCAGCTTCACCGACGGTGCTGTGGAACATGCGGGAGCCATCGGCATCGGTCTGCTGCGCGGCACCGCGGCGATCACTCTCGAGGGAAACGATATCCATGACCTGGGCGGAGGCGGCATCGTCCTGGGCAAACTCAGGAATAGGGACACGTTGAAATGGGCGGACCAGATCGTGCCGGGAGAAGCAGTTGATTACCAGATCGACAACAACCATATCCATCACTGCGGGACGGATTATTTCGGGTCCATAGGCATCTTTATGACGCTGTGCCGCAACAGCCGAATTGCCCATAACCTGATCCACGACATCGCTTACTCGGGGATTGTGGTCAGCGGCAATGAAGACAAATCGACACCTTTTGCCGGCGGCAACGTCGTCGAAGCGAATCACATTCACCACGTCATGCAAACCGCTGTGGACGGCGCCGGTATCTACGTCTCGTTCCCCCAGTCCGATCCCGGCGCGGCCGTCCGTTGGAACCTCATCCATGACGTCCAGCGCGCCAGCGGTATTTACCTTGATGCGGTCCGGCCCCAGCTTGGTTGCACGAACTACCAGTTCGAGAACAACTTTATCTTTCAAGCCGGCCTGCCCAAGAATCTCTGTGCCTGCGACGGCAGCGGCAACCTTTGGCTCGATAATTCATTCGAGAAGGGGCCGATCCATTCGACTGAATTGTTGGCGGCGCTCGAGGCGAGGACGGGTCTGGAACCGGGCTACTACCGCAAGCTCCTTGGAATTGACAAGCCTTCGGGTCAATTCTATCTGCTCACTGAGCGCAACGCTTCCAATAATAGTTGGTCTGCCTGGCAGTTCCATTGGCCCGAAAGAGACTTCGGTGTGGTCCGAGCATTCCGTGGCCAAGAGAACACGGAAGATAACCGGCGCCTCAAACTCCACGGTCTTTCCCCGGACGCAACCTACGAAGTGACCGTTTGCGGCACTGTGCAAGCGTCGAAAATCTCCGGGCATGAACTCATGGGGGAAGGTTTCCTGGTTACCTTGGCTAAGCCCAGCCAGGCGGCCACGATTATTTACAAACGCATTGATTGAGATACCATCGGCCTAAATGAATCAAACAACCACGACGATCTCGGTGGCCGAGCTCGAGCAATTTTGCCTGACTGTTTTGCGTCAATGCGGTCTCAATGAAACCGACGCGCGGATCACCACCGACGTGCTGGTAACCACGGATACCTTCGGTGTGTTCACGCACGGCGTGAAGGCCCTCAGGTATTACGTTCGGCGCCTCCGCGCAGGCGGCCTGCGGGCTGCGGCCGTGCCGCAAGTCGTGATGGAAGGACCCGCCTGGGCGGTTGTCGATGGGCAGTCCGCCATGGGCATGGTCACCTCCGTGTTTGCCATGAACACCGCCATCCATAAGGCCCGAACCGCCGGCTTGGCGTATGTTGGTGTCCGCAACAGTTGCCACTTCGCGGCCGCCGGTTATTACGCGAACCTGGCTGCCAAGGCGGACATGATCGGGATGGCCATGGCCAATGACTGCCCCGGTATGACCGTTCCCGGGGCGCGCAAGCCGGTTCTGGGGACGAACCCCATTGCCTTTGCCATTCCAACCGGAAAAGAACACCCCGTTTTCCTCGATATCGCCTCAAGTGCCGTGGCGGGGGGGAAACTCCGAGTAGCCCAGGCTCAGGGCAAATCGATCCCCAGCAATTGGCTGGTCGATACCGAGGGAATGCCGACTACCGATCCCTTTGCTTATCCCCACGCGGGCGCCCTTTTGCCGTTCGCCGGCCACAAGGGTTATGGATTTGCGGTCCTGATCGAGACGCTTTCGGCCCTGATGACCGGAGCCGCCGTTATGGCGCAGGTGGGGAGTTGGATGGAAACGGACCCCACGCAGCCCACGTCGCATGGCGCCGCCTTTCTCGCCTTCAACATTGGCGCAATCATGCCAATAGCAACCTTCAAACAACGGATGGATAAAATGATCGCCGATATCCACCAGGCGCCCAAGGCCAAAAACGCCGAACGCATCTACCTGCCCGGTGAGATGGAATGGGAGAACCGCCGGAAGGCATTGTCTCAGGGATTGGAGTTGCCTGCCGATGTGTTGGACAGCCTGCGCATATTGGCGGACGACATGGGACTAAAACCCGCATGGTTAATGAATTAAACCCAATAGAGGTAAACCTTGAAACCCGAACTCAACCATAAACCCGGTATCGCTGAAATTCAGACTGCAGTCGAACGCTTCAATAGCCGCGTCGACGACGCCATGCGCAATAAACCTCCCACCAAGGAATGGGTGCGCAAGGCCGTTCGACGCCAGGGCGCCGACCGATGCCCCGTCCGCCTCCGCCGCCTCTCTTACGACGTGATCCTTCGTTACGGAGACGACCTCGCCGACCTGTTCTGCGAATACCCGGATGACCTCTATTGCGCCCAGGCCTACGAGCTTTTCATCGGCTACCAGGCTCCAGGACGCGCCCATCCCATCGATCCACTCCATGCGCTCACCCAAAGCGCCCAATGGACCGATGAATGGGGAACCGGTTGGGCCCATGCGGTCGGCGGTGTGGGCGCCTCGCCTATTTCCCATCCGCTCAAGGAATGGTCCCAGCTCGATGAATACCTGGCTGGTCATGTGCCTGATCCCCGCGCCCCCGGTCGATTGGATGGTGCCTTGCCGGCACTGAACATGCACGGCCAAACCAAGTATTTTTCCGGCCAGACTCACCTCTCCCTGTTCGAGCGTATGCATTGCCTTCGCGGCATGGCGAATGCCTTCGAGGATTTCTACGTTTACCCGAAAGAAACCAGCCGCCTGCTCGATGCCCTGACGGAGTATTACCTCGAAATCGTGCGCGCCTGGGGACGACTCGACAATGTCGACGGCCTGTTTATGACCGACGACTGGGGCACCCAGACCGCGTTGATGATTTCACCTGATATGTGGCGGAAGTTTTTTGCCGGACGCTACCGGCGCATCGGCGAAGAGGCGCATCGCTGCGGGTTGGACCTGATCTTTCACAGTTGCGGCCATGTCACGGAGATCATTGGCGATCTCATCGATGCCGGCGTGGATGTCCTCGATCCGCTACAACCCGAGGCCATGGACCTGAAACAGATTGCCTCCAAATTCGGCGGTCACATCGCCTTCTTCGGCGGCCTGAGCGATCAACGCCTCGTCACCATGAGCCCGACCGAGGTCCACGACGAGGTCCATCGATCCATTGACACAATGGGAAGGGCCTTCCGGAATGCGTATATCGTGGCCCCCTCCAACATCTTGACCCCGGAAATACCGCTCGAGAACATTCGCGCCCTGTTCGAAGCCTGCCATAACCAGTGAACCCGCCCCTATTGGCCAGGTTGATTGCGTGTGAATGGTGTCGGTTCGGCGAAAAGCTGATTGTTCGCTCAGCCCCTTGAATTTATGAATCCCAAATCCCAAATCCCAATTCTCAAATCCCGGTCATAATTTGCTCCTCCATTTCCCACTTGCCCTCCCCTGCCCCACCGGGTATTTGTCTGGCAAAGAATATGAATTACTTAATCTCACGTCGCGCGGCTGCCCTATCGCCCTCGCTCACCTTGGCCATCTCCGCCAAGGCCAAGCAAATGAAGGCCGAGGGACATGATGTAATCGGGTTCGGCGCCGGCGAACCGGATTTCGACACGCCGCAGCACATCAAGGACGCCGCCACGTCCGCCCTGGCGTCCGGTTTCACCAAATACACCCCCAGCAGCGGCACTCCTGAGCTTCGCCAGGCGGTAGTCGAAAAGTTCAAACGCGATCAGGGCCTGACCTTTAAGCCCTCGCAGGTCATTGTCTCCTGCGGCGGCAAGCATTCCTGTTGCAACGTGATCATGGCCACCTGCCAGGAAGGCGACGAGGTCATTATTCCCTCGCCTTATTGGCTCAGCTACCCGGAAATGGTGAAGCTGGCCGGGGCAAAACCGGTTATCCTGCCGACCTCGGACAAGACCGAGTTCAAAGTTACCCCCGAACAACTGCGAGCGGCGATTACCTCGCGCACGCGCTTATTCATTTTGAATTCGCCGAGCAACCCCACCGGTTCGCTTTACAATCGCGCCGAGATCAAGGCCTTGGGCGATGTCTGCGTCGAGAAGGGCGTGCTCATCATGAGCGACGAGATTTACGAAAAGCTCGTTTATGACGGTGCGGAACACGTCAGTGTCGCTACTCTTTCTCCCGCCCATCTCGAGCACACCATCATCACGAACGGATTATCCAAGGCCTACTCGATGACCGGTTGGCGCCTGGGCTACCTGGCGGCGCCGGAACCGATTGCCAAGGCCATCGACGCCATCCAAAGCCACAGCACCAGCAATCCTACCTCCTTCGCCCAAAAAGGCGGTGTCGCCGCGCTGAATGGACCACAGGACCACCTTAAAACCTGGCTGGCTGAATACGCCAAACGCCGCGGTTACGCCCATCAGCGATTGAACAGCGTCCCCGGCATATCGTGCGTAAATGCAAAAGGCGCCTTTTACCTGTTCCCGAACATCTCGAAGTTGGGGCTGAAATCGACTGATTTCTGCGCCAAATTGCTTGAACAACAAAAGGTGGCCGCCGTCCCGGGTATCGCCTTCGGCGCCGATGATTACATTCGCATCAGCTACGCCACCAGCATGACCAATATCGAAAAAGGCCTCGACCGAATCGAAAAATTCGCCCGCACCTTGGCTTAACGAGAAAAAGAAGAAAGCCGACAGCCGGTTATAGTGTGTTGAAGCCTGGCCCGGATATTTCATGCGTTGAACGCCGCGCAGCGCCGCCCCACCACCTGGATAGGGCCGGCTTACATCGGCTGCCACTTGTGTATCATTAGCCAAATCCGCTGGTCACCTCCCGGTTGGCCATCGCCGCATGCCTGTCAACTATTCCGATTTCTTCTCTAATATATCCTTTAACTGGACGTAATCCTTGTGCCGATGGGCCGGATCAAAGTCAAAAGACGACTCGAACTCGACGAGTTTTTGCCGTTTACGTTCGATTTGGGACCGCAACTCGGTATTGGGTGAGACGACGTAAATGGCCACCTTGCTTTGTTTGTCCGTTATCGCGATCCCTTGGCCGCTCATCGCATACTGAACGTCATAAACGCCGTCGGCATCGACACGAAACACGTCCGCCGGGTGTTGCAAATACGCAGGTAAATCGAAATTGAATTGGGCGGCTCGCGGGCGCTTGAACTCGAAGACCTTCGACCGGCTCGGCGCGTAATCCAGGTCCAAGGCAAACAACAAGGCGCCGATCGGCGAGACGATCGAGGCCAAGTCCCAATCCAGTTGGCCGTTGCTCCGGGTTTGGCGATAGAGATAGGCATCACCTTCCAAATAAAACGGTTCGAGCATTCGAACCTCGCGTCCAACCCGCGTTACTTCGTCCAGGGTGTCGCGATATTGAACCAAGGCCGGCGGGCTCAAATTAAACCAATAAATCGAGGTCACCCGGCTGGAAAGGGCGTGGTAAGCCTGGAGCCGCATCTCATCCGGCGTGGGAGCAAGCCGTTCGCGACCGTCCAGTTCGACTCCGCCTGTATGAGGACCTTGAACCCAGCAGGCAATAGGGACCGGGCGGCTCAGTTCACGAAGGCATCGGCAGAGGCTCCCGATTGTCTCGAGCGGCCCGCCCCAACCAATGCGCTGGTCGCCCCAGCGATCGTATCGTTCCCAATTGTCGGCGGCCGGCACGCATACCCGGCATGCATCAAAATCGGGATAATCAGAAAGCCCGGCATAGTCGCGCCAGTTCGATTCATCGTCCAGGTTCAAGGTTGTGGAAAGCCGGGTTTGGGCGAACGGAAGCAGGGCTTGCCAAACGCTCCGCGGCAGTTTGACTCCGTCATTCACGCCATATTGCGGGGCCTCGAAAAGCTCGACGCCGTGAATGAAGGGCAACATGGCATCGGTATCGTACGCGCTAACGGGTTCGAGGGGGCCAAACCGTTTTAATGGATAACGAGTGGACAGGCCTTCGGGCCCCGTTTGATCCGTGTAGCCAGGAACCGAAGCGATATTGGCCGTGTTAATATGCATCCGCATCAGTGTCTTGAGATAGGGAAGGCAAGTCAGCGGATTGACCGGCCCGCCTCCCTGAACCCAACCCCCGCTGATATCGAAACACTCCCGCTTGATCCGTTGGTGCGCCCAAAGCGTTATTGCCTTTCCTCCCGCATCCGCCAAGTCCACTTCCAACGCCGCGTAAGTAAGCGGTAATCGGCCCGTCCGCACTTGCGCCCCACCCTTTTCGCCGTTGGAAATGACGCCCGATGTTGGGAACATTGCCAGGTTGCTGAGTGGCGGTTGTGGAAACAAGAGCCGCCATTTGGAACTGCTCCTGGGCAGAAAAAGACGCGCCCCCGTCACACGCACCGCCGAACCCGATTGATTTTCCACATGAAATACCAACGTGTCGGGCACCACGTTTCCATCGGAGCTCAGAAACGTCACCGCCGACAACCAAAGCCGCGGAGGATCGAGCCTCACGGGAATTTCAACGGCGCGCGCTCGATCCCAATCCGTGATGCGCACCTTGAATGTCTTTCCCACCCCCCATCGAGTGCTTTTCGAATTGAATTTCCACACCGCCAGCGATCCCGCCGGCATGGCCAGTTCCTCCTGCGACCATATGCTCGGGGTATCGTGCCAGGCCCAGTCTTCGTCGCGGATCAATCGCTGCGGGTCCATCCCATCAAACGTTACCGCGTGTGCAGAAAACAGTCCTTCATCACCGCTCCCGAGTTTTGCGGTGTTGCGAACGAACAGTTCGACCCGCGCGCCCAACTCGCCATCGGTTTCGCGGCTATACTTCATCCCCGCCGCGCGAGCCAGCGGCGTCACCGTTACCCCAACAATGCTCACCGGCAAATTTGGCTCGGATACCTCGTCAGCCTGGATGCAGGAACATGCCAAAATCGTAAAGACAAGAAGAGCGCCGCATCTGACTATTCGCAACATGAGCCCAAGTCTGCCCGGAAAGGCACGCTCGCGCAAGACTTGCTGAACTTCAGCGCGAGCACGGATGCCTTCATCCGCGTGGCCGATTTGGAAATGGGCGTATTCGTAGCTCAGCCGTCCTCGGCTGCGAGTTCCAGCACCGTCACGCCGCCTGCCCCTTCCGATCCACAAACAGTTGCGGACGGCGAGACGCCGCCCAAACTCGCCGGCGGGGACGCCCGCGCCAGGAGACGTCCGCCCCTTCAAAGGTGTGCTGTGCCGGCGGCCATAATGTCCTTCTCATCGGCCCTCCCGGCACCGGCAAATCGATGCTCGCCAAGCGGCTGCCAACCATCCCTCCTCCACTGACCCTTGCCGAAGCCCTCGAAACTACCAAGGTCCATAGCATTGTCGGATTGCTCGAACCGGGTCAGGCCTTGGTCACCTTGCGTCCGTTCCGCGCCCTCCATCACACTGTCAGTGACGCCGGCCTGCTCGGTGGCAATATCAATCCCACACCCGGCGAAATCTCCCTCGCCCATAACGGAGTCCTTTTCCTGGACGAATTGCCCGAGTTCAAACGCAACGTCCTCGAGACCCTCCGCCAACCCCTCGAGGAAGGTCGCGTCACTGACAGTGTGATGGAGGGCGC
>JAMCZD010000479.1 GCA_023473405.1 Candidatus Omnitrophota bacterium | reverse complement strand
ATCGTCGAGAACAGTGACCCGTGCCTCAGGATATTTCTCCTGCAGCGCCAGGGTCAGATTGGAGCCGATAAAGCCCGCGCCCCCGGTAACGAGAATGTTACGCATAAACGACAGGGTAGCGGTTAAACCCTTCGCGAGTCAATAAAGCACACATATGACGACCTAGTCCGGCCGTGAGACAATATTCTTCGTTTCCTTCGTTTGGCTTGAAGCGTGTTTTGAAGCGGTGCCGCCCGGACTTAACGGTTGGCCCCGGGCAGAATCATACCCCGTCAAGAGTCACGCCGACTCAAGGGATTGAAGCGCCCGCCCGCTTTTCCAGAGGGTGACGGTAGATGCGCTTGATGCGTGTGCAGTATTGCAGCAAGTCTTTCCCTTCGTCGTTGCGCCAGACCTCGTCATAACAGGCCTCCCGCGGCTGCTTTTTCAGCGGGCGTTCCTCGAGGATCGTGCCGTCGGACTTGCAGTCCAGCTCCACATACCGCGCCGGTTGGCTCGGGGAAAATCGGTTCGACAGAATCACCAAAATCTTTCGCTTCTCGTTTTTCATTCACTCGAAAAGAACAGGGTCCGCGCCTTTTTTTCAACCTGATTCTTCATTCGCCCACCGGCCGGGCGCAAGACAGGTTGTCCTTTGTGGCGGGAAATGAACACCGGCCGGGACGGTGCATCGCGGCTGGATTCGAGGCCATTAGCATTTCTCGAATCATTATTATATAGTCTTAGTATGAAGAAATTGCTGAGACGTTTATCTGATCTCGATCCTTTCCCATTCGGTGAATGGAAAGGCACCTTGATGAAGGACGTGCCGGCCAGGTATTTGAACGAGTTGCAGCACCAGGAAGGGCTGCTGAGCGAATGGCCGGATGTGGCCGAGTACATTCAGCGTGCGAGCAAGGCTCTCGTTTGGGAGCTGAAGCACATGAGGGAGGCCGGGGTATGAAGCGGGCTGATTGCCCGCCGCCGAGGGCTCAGTCGGAGGCTCGGCGGCGGGAGAGGAATTGATTCAGGAACGGACTTCGAGATAGGGCAAATGCCAGGGCTCGCGATAGGTTGCCGCCACGAGGCGGTCCGCGGCGGAGTCGTTGAGGATCTTCTCGCGGGCGTGGTCCCAGGTGAGTCTTTGCTGCGAACGCAGGGCGATATTGCCCAGGTGCGCGACGGTGGAGATGTGATGGCCGGACTCGAGATTCTCGTCCGGCTGGCGGCGGGACTTGACGCTATCGAGAAAATTGCGCACGTGCGCCGGGCGCGGGTCGGCACCGCCGGGGAACTTCTTGGGTTCGAGGCTGTCCTTGGTGGGCTCACGCTGGATTTCGCATCCGCCGTCGTTGATCACCAGGGTGCCTTCGGTGCCGGTGAAAGACATGCCCCAGGGGCGGTCGTAGAGGCCGAGTCCGACGCCCACCTTATGCTCCCACACCAGCGTATAAGTGGGGAACTCATAAACGGTGATCTGGGTGTCCGGGGTTTCGGAATTGTCGACCAGGACGTATTTGCCGCCGCTGGACATGACGGCCTTGGGTGGTTCCGGGCCCATGGCCCAAAGCAGGACTTGGATTAAATGGACGCCCCAATCGGTCATGAGTCCGCCGGCGTAATCCCAGAACCACCGGAAATTAAAGTGGAACCGGTTCGGATTGAAAGGGCGTTTCGGAGCGGGACCAAGCCACATGTCATAGTCAACTCCGGCGGGCGGTTCGCCGTCCGGTGGACTCCCAATGGGGCGAATCCAGTCCAGATACGCCCAAGCCCGGACGAGGCCCACCTTGCCCAATTTGCCGGACTGGACGAACTCGACGGCTTGTTGGTAAGCCGGGCTGCTGCGGCGCTGGGCGCCCATTTGAGCGATCCGGTTGTGGCGCCGGGCGGCCTCGGCCATTGCCCGGCCCTCGGCGATGCTTTTTGCCAAGGGCTTTTCGACATAGACATCTTTGCCTGCCTGGCAGCCGAGGACCGTTGGCAAGGCATGCCAATGGTCCGGCGTCGCCACCAGCAAAACGTCCACATCATCCCGGTCCAGGACGCGTCGGAAATCCTTGACGGTAGCGGGGGTGTTGCCCCGTTTTTCCTGGACGAGCTTCACCCCGGAGGCAATCTGGCCGTCGTCCACATCACAAACCACCGCGCATTCAACCTCCGGATAAAGGAAAAAAGTGGCCAGGTCTCCCTTGCCCATTCCGCCGCTCCCAATAAGACCCACGCGGATTTTCTCACTGGCCGCAACCGCGCGGTAAGCATGAGAGACGACTAATCCGCCCAGGAGAGGTCCGGCAGTGCCCGCCAGGGCGGACTTCTGGAGGAATCGACGACGCGAAATCGGTGTTTGAACTGTATTCATCGGCACGCATCCTGCCAGGAATCGCGCGGTTCGTCGATAGGAGTCTTTGCGCCACATTTTTGTGGCGCGGACTTCCCAGTCTGCTGTGTCGCGGGTTTCCAACCCGCCTGGCGCATGACAAAACTCTTCGTTCCCTTGGTTGGCTTTGCGAATTAAAGCGACGAGTTGAGTCGGGTGGCCCTCAGCCCTCAGCCCTCAGCTATCAGCTATTAGCTATTAGCTATTAGCTATTAGCCATCAGCCATCAGCTATCAGCGGTCCGGGCAGCGACGCGGTTCGCTCAATTTCCTGCTTATCGATCCAGGCCGAGGGCGTTATGTTGCGTGAGACTGAAATGAGCGCAATTGAATTGACCGAAGGATTCCTGGCCAAAGCAGCCGGGTGGGAAGCCGTAAAGCAGGCGAGGGGACTGATAGCCGCCGACCGGGTGCTGAGCTCGGACTGGCAGCCGCCCATGTTGAGAGGGGTTGTCCAGGAAGGTTCCATCTCGTATCGAGCCGGCTTGGTAATCAAGGACGCAATTGACCTCGAGAACCTCTGCCAGTGCCGCGCCTCCAAGAGATGGGGCACCATTTGCGCCCACTCGGTTGCCGTAGGCCTGCACTGGCTTAAAACAAAACAAGCATCGCAGGCGCCCGACCTCGACTGGCAGAAGGAGGAAGGCGAAGGGCAGGGGGCAGGGGAACAGAAAGGAGAGCCACGGCCCGCGACCTCCATCGAGCATCAGAAATCGAAATCCGATATTCGCGCTTCAGAAAAGAAGCAAGTCAACGAACGCCGGCTGAGTCGGGCTGATCCAGGCAAAGGCGGCGAGTCAATGGAGATGTTCGTAATCCTGCCGCCGAATCTCAGCCAGGCAGTCCATCGGGGCAAACTCATGGTCTTCCTCGAGGGCCAATGGAGCGGCGGGCGCGCCCCCCTGGACCGTTTGCCGCGGACGGTGTCTTTCGAGTTGAGCGCGCTTGATTCGGCGTTGCTGGACCACCTGGAACGGCTTTCCGGGGGCGATACACCGAGCATGATGCAACTGAGCATGGACCAATGGGTCGACCTGTTGCCGCTCCTGGTGAATCATCCGCGCGTAACCCTGGGCAAGTCACAAGCAATCACCGTTGCGGATACTCCTTGCAGGATCGGGATTCAGGCCGCGCTCGAGGACTCAGGCGAGATTCGCCTGGCTCTCCAACCGGGCGGTTCATGGACGCCAATTTGCGGACGCGAAACGGCCTGGGCCATTTGCGGCAACACCATCCAGCCTTTGGGATTGTCCAAGGCGTATTGGGAAATCTTGCGGGGGCCGCTCGAGCTCCCGCGCAGTCGCGTACCGCAATTCCTTGGGCAAGAATGGCCGGCCTGGCTGGCAGCCGGGGATATCGAAGCCAATTTCTGCCTGGACGATTTCACCCTCGAGCCTCGGGTTCCGCGGTTCCAGCTCGAGCTGGCGGGTGGATGGGCGCAATTGGAGGCGCGCCTGCAATGCAGTTACGGCGCGCGTCTCGTGCCCCTGGGCAGCCCGGTCGAGACGGAGACATTCTGGATGCCCGACCCCGACCGGCCGACTTGCTATTCCGCGCGCGACCTGGCAGCCGAACGCGCGGCATTGGCACGGCTGGTGCGCTCGGGTTTTACAGGGCCGGACGCCCAGGGCCGATGGAAATTGCAGGGGCAAAACTCGGTCCTGAACTTCTTCGCCCTCGAGTATCCGGCCTTGAAATCCGAGTGGGAGGTAACGCTCGAAGAGCGGCTTGCGCGAAGCACGCGGCAGAACCTCGAGCGGATCGAGCCCCAATTTCAAATCACCTCCTCCGGCATCGATTGGTTCGACCTGTCCGTATCGTTTCAATCCAGTGGTGGCGAGCCATTCTCCGCGGCCGAGATTCAGCGGTTGCTGCTGGCCGGCCAAGGCTACACGCGGCTGCGGAATGGGCGGATTGCCCTGCTCGATACGGGAGCGGTCGAGGACCTCGGCGAGGTGTTGCGGGACTGCGCGCCCGAGCAGCAGTCAGGTGTGTATCGGTTGGACCACGCCCAGGCGGGATTCATTGGCGCCACCCTAGATCGCCACCGGGGATGGCAAATCCAGGCGCCATCCGATTGGCGGCAATGGGCGCGGCAACAGAGCGGCGAAGCGGCCCCGCCGTGTCCGCCCTTGGGCGAGCTTGAGAGCGTATTGCGGCCCTACCAAAAGGCCGGGGTAGCGTGGTTCCATTTCCTGCGGACCAACGGTTTTGGGGGCATCCTGGCCGATGAAATGGGCCTGGGCAAAACCGCGCAGGCCCTGGCCTTTTTGCAGGCGACAAGACGCGAGTCACCGTCGTTGATCGTGTGCCCGACCAGCCTGGTTTTCAATTGGGTGGCTGAGGCGAAAAAATTCACGCCGCGATTGAAGGTGATTGCGCTCGATGGACCGCAGCGCCACACCCTCTGGCCTCGAGTTCCGCAGTCGGACCTGGTCGTAACCAGTTACGCCCTGTTGCGCCGCGACCTCGAACGCTACCGGGATTATGAATTCGATACCGTGATCCTGGACGAGGCGCAGCATATCAAAAACCGACAGACCCAAAGCGCCCAGGCCGTCAAAGCGGTCCGCGCCCGGCATCGGTTCGTCCTCACCGGCACGCCCCTGGAGAATTCAGTCCTGGACCTTTGGTCGATCTTCGATTTCCTGATGCCGGGTTACCTCGGTGCAGCCAGGGATTTCCGTGAACGCTATGAGATCCCCATCATGCGCGACAAAAACGCCGCCGCCCAGGACCGTTTGGCCCGGCGGATCAAACCCTTTCTCCTGCGCCGGCTGAAACGCGAGGTAGCCACTGATCTCCCGCCCCGCCTCGAGCAGGTCGCTTATTGCGAGTTGACCGATGCCCAGCAGGCCGTTTACCGGCAAATCCTCGACGAGAGCCGGCGGGCCGTGACCGAGGCGGTCGACGCCCGGGGATTGCCTCGGAGCAGAATGCTTGTTTTCACGGCCTTGTTGCGGTTGCGCCAGGTTTGCTGCGATTTGCGCCTGCTGAATTTGCCGGCAATTGACCCCGTCACCACCTCGGCCAAGCTCGATCTGATGGGCGAATTGTTGGAGGAGATTCTCGATGGCGGGCACCGCGCGCTCGTATTCAGCCAGTTCGTCGGCATGTTGAGCTTGTTGCGCGAAAAACTCGATGCCGAAAAGGTTGAGTACTGCTACCTGGACGGCTCGACGGTTGACCGCGAAAGTGTGGTGAACCGGTTCCAGCGCCAAGACCAAATCCCGGTGTTCCTGATCAGTTTGAAAACCGGCGGCCTGGGCTTGAACCTGACCGGCGCGGATACGGTTGTCCACTACGATCCATGGTGGAATCCCGCCGTCATGGACCAAGCCAGCGACCGCGCCCATCGCATTGGCCAAAAACGGGTGGTAACAACTTACAAGCTCATCACGCGTGGAACCGTCGAGGAGAAAATTCTCGAATTGCAAAACCGGAAGCGTGAACTCCTCCAGGCTACCATGGGCGGCGACGAACAGTGGGTTTCCAGGTTGAGCTGGGACGAAATCCAGGAGTTGCTGGCATAGGACTTCAGTAGAGACGATGGCGGAACAACAGGCTGGCCAGCGTTAGGTTGACCACGCCGATGACGGCCATTGGCCAGAATTGATTTATCAATAAATGAAAGGGGGTTCCCTGAAGGAACACACCCCGCAGTATCACCAGGAAATAGCTCATCGGATTCAGCAGCGTCAGCTTCTGGACCCAGTAAGGCATGTTCGCGATCGGGGTGGCGAAGCCCGACAGGATAATCGACGGCACAAGGAAGAGGAAGGCGCCAAGCAAACCTTGCTGCTGCGTGACTGACAGCGACGATATCATCAAGCCCATCCCCACCGTCGAGAGCAAGAAGCAGAATAGTCCAACGTAAAGCGTAAGCAATCCGCCGCGCAGCGGTACTCCAAACCAGAGCGTCGCTATCAGGATGATGACCGTGGCCTCGGCAAAACCGATGATGAATCCCGGCAATGCCTTCCCGATGAGCAGCTCGACCGGCCGAAGCGGTGTCACCAGGAGTTGATCGAAGGTTCCTTGCTCGCGCTCGCGGGCTACCGAGAGCGCGGTGACCAGCGTGGTTACAACCAGGGTCAGCAGTCCAACAATGCCCGGCACGATGAACCAGCGGCTGACCAGGTTCGGATTGAACCACGCCCGGGTCTCGAGCCGGACCGACGGCGTGGCCTCGCCGGCCTGGCGCTGCCAGTCGGTATTGAACGCCGCGAAGATGGTGTTGGCGTACCCGAGCAGAATGGCGGCCGTGTTCGAGTTGCGTCCATCCACGATGATCTGCACCGGACCGGCGCCGGCTTCGAGCAATTGCCGGCTGAACCGGCGGCCGATGTGCAAGACCATGAGGGCGCGTTTCGAGTCGATCAACGGGTTGACCTCGCTGTCGTTCGATATCGAGGCGACCCGGTGAAAATTGGGGGAACCGGCGAAACGTGCTATCAGGTCGCGCGATGTCAGGCTGCGGTCCTCATCATATACTGCGAATGGAATGCGGTTCAGGTCGAAGGTGGCAGCGTAGCCGAAGACCAGCAATTGAATGATAGGCGGGATAAAGACCACCATTCGGCTCCGCTTATCCTTGAGCAGGGCCAGGAATTCTTTAATGGTCAGGGCATGGATTCGTTGCCACATGTGTCGCCTCTTATTCCAATCGTTTCCGCAGCTTCCGACGGCTTGCCCCCAGGAAAAAAGCGGCAAAAGCCGCCAGCGCCAGCGCGTTTGGCAGGATAACCGACCACACATTGCCCGCCAGAAACAAGGTCTGCAGCAGGGCAACAAAATAACGCGCCGGCAATAGGTGAGTGATGCCCTGGACGATCGGCGGCATGCTGGCAATGTCGAAGATGAATCCGGACAGGATGAACGCCGGGAGGAACGTGGTGATGATGGCGACCTGGCCGGCGACAAACTGGTTCTTCGTTATGGTGGAAATCAACAGGCCCATTCCCAACGCTGCCAACAGGAAGAGCGATGCGCCTATCAAAAGTAGCCAGACCGATCCCCGCAGCGGTACCCCGAACAGCCATATCCCCATGACCACCGAAAGGGCCATGCCCCCAAGTCCTAAAATGAAATATGGCACCAGCTTGCCCACTAATACCTCGGACATCGTCACCGGCGTCACCATCAGCGCCTCCATCGTCCCGCGTTCCCATTCCCGCGCCATCACCAGCGCCGTCAACAGCGCCCCAATCAAGGTCATGATGATCGCTATCAAGCCGGGCACGAGGAAGTCGCGGCTGCTCAACCGGCTGTTGAACCATACCCGTTGTTGCACCTCCAGCGGCATGACCAGCGCCTGGCCTCGAGCAATGGCCTGCCTCTCGAGCCAATTCCTCCATACGCCCTGCACATAACCCAGAACCAGCCGCCCCGTGTTCGAATCCGTCCCATTCACGATCACTTGGACCGGTGCGCCATTGGGCTGGCGAAATTGGCGGGAAAAATTGGCGCGCAGGTGGATGATGGCCAACACCTGCCGGCTCATGAGTGCCTTCTCCGCCGACTCGACGTCGCGCAGCATCATCGGCTCGAAGTATCGTGACCCCTGGAAACCACTTACCAGGCTGGCCGTGTCCGCGCTCGGTTCCTCGACAACCACCGCCACCGGCACATGCTCGGCATCGAGGGAAACGCCGTATCCGAAGATCAACAACAGCACCACCGGAAGAAGGAACGCGATGGCGATGCTGCTCGGGTCACGCAAGATTTGGATAAATTCCTTGCGTATCAGCCCGCTCAGCCGCCTTCGCCTGGCGTGGGCTGCGGAAGGGGCTGAGCTCACATTGGTTGATTCTTCAGGCGGCATCACAAAAAGGTTTTGAACGGATTCTCATAAAGAAGCGCGGATGCATCAATTTGGCGGTTGTCCTTTCCCCTCGATCAGGGCGATGAACGCATCCTCCATCGTTGGGTCCGGGCACTGGGTTGTTCTCTGGAGCCGCTTGATCTCCTCGGGCGATCCGATGGCCAGGATTTCCCCGTCAGCCATTATGGCCAGCCGGTCGCAATACTCGGCTTCTTCCATGAAATGAGTCGTTACCATTATCGTGACGCCCTGTTCCGCCAGCGAATTGATCCGCCGCCAAAACTCGCGCCGCGCCAATGGGTCCACGCCCGAGGTCGGTTCGTCCAGGAATAGAATTTCAGGTTCATGCATCAGGGCGCAGGCCATGGCGAGGCGTTGTTTGTGGCCCAAAGGAAGGTCCATGCTGGGAGCGTCCGCCATCTGATCCAACTCGAATTGCCCCAGCGCCCAATCCAGTCGCTCGCGCTGCTGCTTCCCCGAGAGCCCATAGGCGCGACTGAAAAAATGCAGGTTCTCACGCACGCTGAGATGGCCGTAGAGGGAAAACCGCTGCGACATGTAACCAATCCGACGCCGCGCCGCCGAGGCGGCGTGCCGCAGGTCAATGCCCGCCACGCGCAGATTGCCTTCCGAGGCAGGCAATAAACCGCATAGCATCCGAAAGGTAGTTGACTTGCCCGCCCCGTTGGCCCCCAGGAGACCGAACACCTCCCCTCGAGCAACCTGGAATGTAACGCCCTTGACCGCAAAAAAATTCCCAAACCGCCGCTTGACACCCTTGACCTCGATGACGAACTCGGCGGTGCCTCTCCCGGTGCGCATGATTGCCGATGTGGGACTTGTGCCAGACCTTGCGCCACCCTGAGGGCGCTTTTCCCGCAACGCGGCCACGAATCCGTCTTCGAGCCTGGGCGGGACCGGCTGGACCTCCAAGCCTTCGATTTCGGGAAACCAGCGGGCCGGCTCGGGTGGCGCCTCGGCCTCGACTACCAGCCGAACCCGATCGCCTTGAATCAGGGCGTCAATCACGAACGATGCGGCGGCGAGCCTTGCCTGCATCGCGCGCTTGCTCGTCCCGGGCGCATTCACCATGTAGGTGCGTCCGCGCAGCGGCTCGCGAAAGATTTGCGGCGGCCCATGGCCGAGCACCTCGCCTTCGTGCATGAGAATGACCTCGTCGCAACGCTCGGCTTCATCCAGGTAAGCGGTGCTGAGCAACACCGTCATTCCTTCCTGCTGCACCAATCGATAAACGATCTGCCAAAGCTCACGCCTCGAGACCGGGTCCACACCCACCGTTGGCTCGTCCAAAAGGAGCAACCGCGGTGGACGCACCAGGGTGCACGCCAACCCCAGCTTCTGCTTCATACCCCCCGACAATCGCCCCGCCAGTCGCCCTGTAAACCGGGCCAGACCCGTCATCCGCATCAGCTCCGCATACCGCCCGGCGCGTGCTTCGGGGGGAACCCCCTGCAAGTCCGCGTAGAGATCGAGGTTTTCCTGGACCGAAAGGTCTTCATACAAACCGAAGCGTTGCGGCATATAGCCGACCGTGGCCTGCACGGCCAGCGAATCACGGACCGTATCGAACCCCAAGGTCGTAACCCGTCCTTGGTCGGGCAAAAGCAAACCCACCGCCAGCCGCATGAGCGTGGTCTTGCCCGCTCCATCCGGACCAATCAACCCTGTTACCCGTCCTCGGCGCACGAGGAGACTAACGTTATCGAGGGCTTGAACCGTGCGGCCGCCGGCAATGAACCGCCGGCTCACGGCTCGAAACTCGAGCACTGCTTCAGCCTCCGACACGCTTGGATCGAGATTGCCGGGTGGGACCATGCGATGTCACGGTTATGGACCGTCGCCAGTTGGGGACGGAGAAGTCGGTTGAGGCGGCTGATTCAATTCTATGGTGGCGACGGCAGGCATGCCCAGGCGCAACTCGTGCTCCGGATTCCGCACAAACACCCGCACCTGGTAAACCAACTTCGTCCGGACCTCGCTCGATTCCACCGTCTTTGGCGTAAACTCTGCCGCGGGCGATATGAACCCCACCCAGCCTTCATAGTGTTTGCCGGGGTAACTGTCCGTGGTGACGATCGCCTTCATCCCAAGCCGGATTTTGCCTAGCTCAGGTTCCGGCACGTAGGCGCGCACCCAAAGTGGATCATCCATTGCCAAGGTAAAGACCGGCTTCTGCGGCGAAGCCATGTCGCCCGGTTCGAGCAAACGGTTCTGGATGGGACCATTGGTGGGGGCGTAGAGTTTGGAGTCAGCCAACTCGCGGAGCGCGAGCGCCAGGTCGCCTTCGAGTGCCTCGAGCGTCGCCTGCGCGGCGGCGATGTCTTCCTTGCGCGGCCCCAGCACCATCAGGTCATAAGCCTCCTTGGTGGCCGCACTTCTGGACTTTGCGACATCGAGTATGGCCTGGGCGTCGTCGCGCCGTTGTTGCGTGTCCACCCCCTGCGTGGCCAGCAGGATTACCCGGTTGTAGGTGAGTTCGGCGTTGTGCAAGTCCGCCTTCGCCGCCTCCCAATCGGCCTTGGCCTTGCGAATCTCCTCCGGCCTGTTCCCCGCCTCCAGCCGGGATACAACCTCGTGCTGAGCCCTTACCTGGGCTCGTTTTGCGGCTACTCCGGCTTCGAGCCGCTGCGTTTCCAACGTGGCCAGCAACTGCCCCGCCTTTACCCGATCCCCTTCCTGCACGAGCATCGACGAAATCCGCTCGTTCCCGTTAAAGGCAAGTTGGACCTGGCGGATATCCACGTTGCCGGACAGCACCAGTTGCCCGCCCGGCGCCA
>JAMCZD010000021.1 GCA_023473405.1 Candidatus Omnitrophota bacterium | reverse complement strand
AAGTTGATCCATCCCTCATGGCGTATTTTGAGTCGCCAGGGCTGCTGACTGCTATTTGGCCTCGATCGCTTGCCTGAGGAACAGAAGCAACATCTCTTTATTGAACGGTTTGGGCAGAAAGGCGTGGACCGCCAGGCTAGTCGCCTCGTCGGCACTGAAGCCGGCGCCCCGGCCGCTGGTCGCAATGATCGGCAGGTTCGGCTTCAACTTGCGCAGAGCTCGAATGGTGCTTTGCCCATCCATGACCGGCATTACCAGGTCGATCAGCGCGGCGCGGATTTCATCTCGATTTTGGTTGTAGAGGTCAATGGCCTCGATCCCGTCGCCGGCCGCCAGGATTCGATAGCCATACTCCACCAGGATTTTCTGGATCACCGCGCGGATACCTTTTTCATCGTCGACAACCAGGATTAACTCACCTCGACCGCGAGGTGGCGGACTTGATTTGGCCTTGGCCGAGGGGCTTGGAAATTCCGCTGCCGGCAGAAAGATGCTGAAATGGGCGCCCTGGTTTATCCGGCTGTCCAATTGGATGAATCCATCGTGGCTCTTGACGATACCGAGCACTGTCGAAAGTCCCAGGCCGGAACCCTTGTCCGGTCCTTTGGTGGTGAAGAATGGATCGAAAATCTTCTCCAGGTGGTCCGGAGGAATTCCGCAGCCGGTATCTGTTACCTCCAGCAGGACGTATCGGCCCGGTTTAACGTCCGGATTCAAGCGGGCAAAATCTTCTCCCAATCGCACATTATGCGCCGCCAACGACAAAAGGCCACCCTCGGGCATGGCATCGCTGGCGTTGAGGCATAAGTTCATCAAGACCTGGTGCAGTTGAGTGACATCGCCGCTGATGGTCCAAAGGTCATCGGCCACTTCGGTCTTGAGCTCGAGAGACCTGGGGAATGTTTCCCGGATAATCTTTGCCATTTCATGGATCAAATACCGAAGCTGAACGGGGCTCTTCTGACCTTCCGCGCCGCGACCAAAGGTGAGGACCTGCTTAACAATGTCAACGCCGCGCGCCGCGCTCGATTGCAGGGTTTCCAACAGGCGCCGCTGCGGCTCGCCGGTAATCTGATCGCTCAACATCGGCAGGCCAACCAGAATCGGGGTAAGGACGTTGTTCAAATCGTGGGCAATACCGCTCGCCAGACGGCCGATGCCTTCCATCCGCTGAGCCCGTAAAAACTGCGCCTCGATCTTCTTCTTTTCCGTAATGTCCGTGTCCACGATCAGGATAGACTTGGGGTTGCCGGAGCAATCGCGCATCAGGGTCCAGCGGCTCTGGACCATGATGATCTGCCCCGACTTGGTTCGCCCTTTCAGCTCACCCGCGTATCGAGAATTCCTGATCGTTTCTCGTTGGCAATCGGCAAGCTCCTCGAGATCGACCTGGTAAAGCTGGTGCAGCGCCAGGCAGCCAATAACCTCCGTCTCAGCCCAGCCGTATATCTTCTCCGCACCCTTGTTCCAATAGGATAGCCGCCCCTGGAAATCGGCCACCACTATGGCGTCCTGCGTCAGATCAAGCAATGCCGCCTGGTCCCGGATCTTTTCCATTGACTCCTTGATTTCCGTTACATCGCTGACAATACCCTCGATGGCAGCCACCCGTCCGTGTTCGTCGAAAACCAGGACGCTTCGCTGATGCGCCCAGCGCGTCTGCCCGGACTTATGTATATACGGGAACTCGATCGACTCCGGCATTCTGCCGTTCATGACCTCGGTCCACTGCTCATAAAACCGAGGCAGCCAGGAGGGATGGATCAACTTCTCGATCAGCTTTGGCGTGCGATAAAACTCTTCGGGAGTATATCCGGAAATGGTCGTCACGGCCGGGCTGATATATTCATAATGTCCGTCGGGCAAAGCCATGCGGAAGACCACATCCCGGGCGTTGTCCGCCAGGCGGCGGAATCGTTCCTCGCTTCGGCGCAAGGCTTCTTCAGTTCGTTTGGCCTTGGTCTGCAGCCGCTTGGCCTCGATTGCCTGCCTTATCGCCGCGCCCAACCGCCACAAGCGGTCCTTGGGCAGATAATCCGCGGCGCCTTTCTTAAGCGCTTCCACGGCCAACTCCTCGCCTATCGTGCCCGAAACCACGATGAACGGCGTCCCGGGGCAGGCACACCGCGCCTCCGCGAGTGCCAAGAATCCGTCGTAAGCAGGAAGTGTCGGATCGGCAAGGATTACTTCCGGCCTGAACTCCCGGACCTGCAATTGAAAATCCTTCTCGCTTTCAACGCGCAGCGCGGTAAATTCAATCCCCGCCCGCCCTAACTCGCGCGTCATTAATTCGGCGTCCGCCGGATTGTCTTCGAGGATCAGGATGCGGAGATTGCGGCTCATAAATTGTCATCTACCCAAAAGACTTCGATATTGTTAGTTTCAGCTAATTGCTTATTCCTCCGGCATCAGATTCATCACCGTGGCGGAGGCTGCCGGAATGCCCCAAGATAAATGTACTCAAACGAAAATGGATAGCGAAAAATGGAAAATGGTGGAATTGGGAATTGGGATTTGGGATTTGGGAATTGGGATTTGGATCACTGAGAATCGAATATTGGCTATTTGTTATTCATTCAGAGTGGTCACGCGCTGACTGGGTTTGGCCCGGCCTGTCGCAGGCCTTCTTTCGATGACAAATTCTCAATCCTCAATTTGCAGTGGAAGGTCACCTTCGTTCGCCGCATTCACGCCTTGACTCTCGAGTTCGACCGTCAAACACTCCCGGAAAACGCAGCGTGTCAAGGTCAGCGTTTAATCGCGATCAACAAGAAAGATAAATTATGAATAAGTCATCATGGACTGCCTTAATAAAAACTCTGTGCATCGGATTGGTTTTCTCGGGCCACCATCTGGCTGCGGCGGATTCGAATCCCGCCAACCCGGCGGCGGCGGCCTTGGAACCGAAGCCTGAGGCAGCCTATTTCGCCAAATTCCAACCGCTCAAGGCGCCGGTTTACACCGGGGAATACCTGCAGGCGGGCGATCGGTTGGCAATTTGCGGCGATTCGATCACCGAACAGAAGATGTACTCGAGGATCATCGAAACCTACCTGACCGTCGCCACGCCGGAATTGGGGGTCACGGTCCGGCAATACGGGTGGGGCGGTGAGACAGCGCCGGGATTCCTGGCCCGCATGACCAATGATTGCCTGCGGTTTCATCCGACTATTGCCACCACCTGCTACGGTATGAATGATCATGGCTACCGCGCCTACGAACCCGCAATCGGCCAGCGATATCGCGAGGCGATGACGGCCATTGTCGACGCCTTTAGAAACGCCGGTGCCCGCGTGGTGCTGGGGTCCGCGGGCTGTGTGGGCAAGAATCCCGCCTGGTCGCCGGACAAGAAGTCCACAATGGAAGATTTGAATCTGAACCTCTGCACCTTGCGCAACCTTGACATCGGGATCGCGGAAGCCGAAGGGGTCCGGTTTGCCGATGTTTTCTGGCCGATGCTGACCGGTGGTTATGAGGCGCAACAAAAGTACGGGGAAAACTATGCAATCGCCGGTGGCGACGGCGTTCATCCTTACTGGGCCGGCCACCTGGTCATGGCCTACGCCTTCCTGCATGAAATGGGCCTGTCGGGCGAGATCGGCACCTTCACCGTGGATTTGGGCACCGACCAGGCAAACGTGTCCGAAGGTCATGAATTGGTGGGTTTCCAGGACGGCGAACTTCGAATCAAGAGCTCGCGCTATCCCTTCTGCGCTTCCGGCGACAGCGCCAAAGACAACAGCATCCGCTCCGGAATGACCCTGGTGCCTTTTAACCAGGAATTGAACCGGCTGATGCTCGTGGTCAAAAACGGCAAGGCCCAGAATTACAAAATTACCTGGGGCACCGAGACCAAAACGTACACCGCGCAACAACTGGCGGACGGAATCAACCTGGCTGCCGATTTCGCGGTGAATCCGTTTTCGGATGCCTTTGCCAAAGTCGACTCCGCCGTGGCTGCCAAGCAGGCATATGAAACTCGCCAGGTCAAAGACCTCTTCCACGGTCCCGAAGGCCGGGTGGACATGCGGTTGACGACGGAGTTAACCGAGGAAACGCGCGCCCCGCTGGTGGCGGCTATCCGAGCGGCCTTCGTTCCGGTCACCTACACCATCCGGATCGAAGCCGCCGACTAAGCGCTCAGCATCGAACGTCAGTTCCCCAACAGCGACGAGGGGCTCACGCGATCCTGGCCCAGGCCGAAGCGCGGGAAGGCCTTCAGCGAGAACGCAACGCCGACCGTGTAGTCTTCGCTGCCGTTACGGTTGTTAAGCACCCGGAAAGTCAGAGCCGCCGTCCAACTGCGCAAGTCCCGATAGATGGAATAATACTGTTCTTCGAGCGTGCCGTCCAACGCCTCGAATTGGTGGGCAACGCGGACTCCCCAGTTTTCATTCAACCGGTAGTAAAACACACTGGTGATCAGGTTGTCGCCGTAATCGGGCCCAAATAGGGGATTGTTCCGCAGATAACGGTGCCCAAGAGACATGCTCCACGTGTTGTTCGGCTGCAGTGTCAGGAAATGGTCGGCCTCGCTCCATTGTCCAATGCTCGGATCAAAGCGAGTCTGCGAGGTGAGCGTCAACCATGATCGCGGCTTGAAATCCAGGTCGGAATACACGTCTGAAAATGTGGTTTGGCCGATTCGAGTTGACGTTCGTGGATCGCTCAGGCCCCAATCAATCCGCCGGCTCAACCTCCAGTCGGTGTAGAGGGCCCAGTTGACCAGGTAATCGATTTCGCCCTTGCGCTTGGTTTGAAGCAAGTTGCGCACGGAAAGCCGCAGCACATTCTGCGCGTCAATCGAATCGATGGCGTTGTAGTCCGGGTATTCAATCGGCAGCAAGCGGAAGCTGGGCAGTTGGCTGTCAAACTGCGGCAACTGCGGCGGCAGGACATTGGGCTTGGGAACAAACACATAATTCACCGAGGGCTCGAAAATATGGCGCAATCCGTCAACCTCGAGCAACCGATTGCGCGCCCCGGCCCAGGTGCGCGACAGTTTGGTCGAAAACTCGGCCCCGGTGTTAAACACAGCGCGAGTCTGGTCGGTAGTGGTCGCGCCCCGTCCGGTAGCTTCGCTGTAATAGGTGAGGCGCTCCCCGACGCGGGGGGTGACATTGAGCCAGCCGAACCAATTCAAGGGCAGGACAATCTGGTGTAACGAATCACCCCGGAAAGCGGCGTAGTCGTTCAACTTTGGATCAGCGAATCGATAGCGGAAATAACCGGCTGAACTCTGACTCTCATAATAAAATGGGGAAACGCCCAGTTGCTGGCGAATCGCCGAAAGCTGAACGTCCGGCAACCGCTCCACGGTCTCGAAAAACGAGTTCACTTGCGGCCGGGTCAGGACATCCAGGCTGAAGTTGGGCCACACCTGGTTGACGTCCAGGAAAGAACTGGGCTGGACATTCTTGCGGTACTCGCTCTCGAAGAAGTCACGGATGACGAAGATGTCGCTTTGCTCGTGCACGGCTACCTTCGCCGTCAGATTCGTCCGCAGATTTGCCTGGTAAGTGAAGCTGATCCGCTGCCGGTCCTCCTTGATAGGCTGGCCGTCCGGTGTCGTCCCCGGCTTTTCGTCATGCAGATAATAAGAACGCAAATCCCCACTGCCCCATGGGCCGAGGTCGTAGAAAAAATCCGGTCCCAACCCGGCGCCGCGTTTCACGCGGTAATCGAGATTGATCCCACCGGCGAGTTGATCGCTGGCATACCAGTTATACTGGGTTAGAAGATAAGGACCATATACGCTTCGATAACCGGGATTGAGCACCCAATTGTTTGGATGGCGCTCAAGGCTGCGCCGGTAATACGGAAAATACATGACCGGCACCGAGCCCACATAGATCACGGCATCCTTGGCTTCGAGCGATTTGCCGGGCACCAGCTTCATGTGCTTCGCCTGAATCCGGAATTCGGGTTCAGCCACATCATCGGTCGTCACCACGGCGTTGGTGGCAGCATAGGTCTGGTTGGTCAAGTTCAGCGTCAACCCTTTCCCGGACGCGTAAAACGGCTCGAGTCCAGTCCGGAAACTGCTGGCTTTGATCTGGCGCGTCTCGAAGTTGTACTCGATCCGATCCCCGGTCCAATACTGGCCCTGACGCTCCAATATCACTGATCCTTCGGCTATCGCTTCGCCTGTAATCCGGTTCAGACGAATCCGGTCCGCCACCAGCATGACCCGGCCGATCTTCTCATCCTGGTATTTGACCATCACCCGATTCGTGGCCGTGAGAACCTGTCCTTGGATGTCCGAAACAAATTGCCCCTCGCCGGTAAGGGATTCTATCTCCCAAACCGGGCCTTCGGAGGCAGCATTTACCCATAAAGTAGTAATTGACAGCCAAACCAGGATGCAAAGCAGGTACAACCTTTTCATTCGGACGTGCACAGATAAACAGAATCATCCGGGACTGCCAAGTGGGATTTGATTGGCACGATTCCTGCCTTTTGCAATATCGATAAGGACAGTGATTGGCCCTGACCAGGCATGAAACTTGCTAACTACATAGTAAGTCCGGATATTTTCGCGCGTTATGCATGAAGCAAAGACAAAGACGCGAGCCACGAATCGCACGAACCGTCCAGCTTCCAGTGGATTATACCTCATCAAGTTGCGCCTCCACGCCGCCCAAGGCAAGTCTCCACGCCGCCCTCGATTGACAGGTATCTCCCACCGAATCGCTGGCCGCTTGCCGCGACTCAAGCCTTTATCCTCCACCTGATATTCTCATGAAACTCGAATCTGATGATCCAATTAAAGGCGCAACACTGCCGGCCCGGCCTGGCTTTGGCGGATACTTTATGCCGGTTCGACTCCATCAGTCGGATGGCACACCTCAGCCAACTGAATTGCCCTCCCGCCTTTTCCAGGTCCATTGGCAAACTGCCGCCGGCTGCCGGTGGAGCCCGGATTCAGGCCAAGTTATCGCCCCGGTGCGCATCCGGCTTAAGATTTAAGCGAGCGTAGCAGGCGGCTTTAATTAATCTTGTTCGAGGCTAGCCTGGAGTCATTGAAACTCAAAACTCGTCCTGAATTTGGGATTTGAGACTTGGGATTTAGGATTTTAGGGTCTTGTGGGCGCTGGCGGAAATTCATCACTTGTTAAATCCCAAATCCGAAATCCGAAATCCCAAATCCCGAATCCCAAATGCTACGGCATTGGGCGGATACACCAATCAAGCTTGACTCAGCGACCCGTGGCTGGGTATAAACACCCAATCCTGAACACGCCCAAATATGATGATTTTCCATTAGGTGGAGGTGAGAGGGATCCGGTGATCCTCGCGGTCTTCAAAACCGTTGTGCCGCCTAACGGTGGCAGGTGGGTTCGACTCCCATTCCCCTCCGCCAGAAACCGCCCCTTTGCCAAGTCCGCCTCTCTGCATGAACCCGGTAAGTAGTTCCACCCACCCTTCCGATCCACGGCGTCGCTTGCCGGCGGTATCTGTCCTATTGGACCAGCCACAATTCAAGTCCATGGCGGCAAGTTTTTCCTACTGCGCCCTGCGCGAGGCCGTTCAGGAAGCCCTTTCCGAGTTCCGTTCCAACTTGCAGCCCAGCGATGTACCACCAACCGTCGAGGAATTGCGCACCAAAGTGGTTGCCATTCTCCACGAACGCGAATTAACCCGGGTGCGTCCGGTAGTCAATGCTACCGGCATTATCCTGCATACGGGCCTGGGTCGCGCAGTTTTGCCGCAACGGGCGGTCAACGCGTTGTCGGGACTCAATCGTTGCTGCAATTTGCAGATCGACCTGGACACCGGCCTGCGCGGCCAACGCGATTCCATGTGCCAGCAACTCCTGCGCAAACTCACCGGGGCCGAAGCCGTCATGCTGGTTAACAACAACGCCGCCGCAACCTTTCTCATTCTCGCGGCGCTGGCCAGAGACCGGGAGATTGTCATCTCGCGCGGGCAGTTGATCGAGATTGGCGGTTCGTTTCGACTCCCGGATGTGATCCGCCAAAGCGGGGCGCGGATGGTCGAGGTGGGGACTACCAACAAAACTCACCTGCGCGATTATGAACAGGCAATCACCGACCAGACCGCCTTGATCCTCCGGGTGAATCCAAGCAATTATCGAATTATAGGCTTCAGCCAGGAGGTGCCCCTTGCCGATTTGGTCTCGCTCAAGAAGCTGAAACCGGTGCTGGTCGTGGACGATCTCGGGTGCGGCGCCTTGGTGGACTTAACCTCTTACGGCTTGCCCAAGGAACCTACCGTGCCCGAGAGTATCGCCGCGGGAGCCGACCTGGTGTGTTGCAGCGGCGACAAGTTGATTGGCGGCCCCCAGGCCGGAATCATCCTGGGCAAGGAACAGTACATTCTCAAACTCAGGAAGCACCCCCTAAGCCGCATGCTGCGCGTCGGCAAACTCACAGCTGTGGCCCTCGAGCATACCTTGCGCCTGTTCCTCGAACCCGATTCGCTCGCCGAAAGTCTTCCCACCTTACGCATGCTCAGTCTCCCCGCGGAAACCTTGAAACAGAATGCCCTGCGCCTGAAGCAAACCCTGGACACCGAGAACATTCCCCTTCAAATCGATGTAGTCGAAGGCCAAAGCGCCACCGGCGGCGGTTCCCTTCCCGCCGTCCCCATACCCACCTACGTCCTCGCCGTCTCTTCCCCGGACCTTTCTCCGGACACCATCAGCCGGCGCCTGCGCCGCAACGAACCGCCGATCATTGCCCGGATTTCACGGCAAGAAGTCCAGCTCGATATGCGAACGCTTTTGCCTGGCGACGACGCCATCATTGTGGAAGCATTGATAGGTATCGCGCACGGTGGAACCCGTTGAAAACGAATTACCGCTTCGACCTCCAACTTCATCCTGTATATGCTGATCAACCTCCAACGCCGCAAGGCCGCCATGGCCCGCTCGATCAAGCTGGGCCATTGTGTCTGCAATCCCCGTCAGAATTGCCCTTGCCCGACTTTCAAAAGCTATAACCTCTGCCCATGCGCCGGTGAAAAAAGACCGGCTGCGGCCGGCCCGGTCCCCTTGACCCAATTCGTACGCAAGGCCGGGTGCGCCTCCAAGATCGGTCAGGCTGACCTGAGGCGCATCCTCGCCCAACTCCCGCAGTCCAACAATCCAAACATCCTCCTGGGGGCGGCCGCCGGTGATGATGCCGGGGTCTATCGCATCGACGCTCAAAAATGCCTCGTCCAAACCGTGGATGTCTTTACCCCGTGCGTGGACGATCCCTATCTCTTCGGCCAAATTGCGGCCGCCAATTCGCTTAGTGATATCTACGCGATGGGCGGCAAGCCCCTCACCGCCCTCTCGATCGTTGGATTTCCCATCGATGATCTGGACGCCAGTTTGTTGGAAGCCATGCTTCAAGGCGGCATCCAAAAGCTCACCGAAGCCGGCTGCAGCCTGATCGGCGGACATAGCCTTGTGGATGAAGAAATCAAATGCGGTTTCGCGGTAACCGGCCTGGTCGATTCACGCCAGGTGGTGCCGCGCGATAATGCCCGCCCCGGCGATGCCCTGGTCCTCACCAAACCACTGGGCACCGGCATGATCTCGTTCGCCGCTCAGATCGGTCGAGCCACGCCTGAGTGCCTCCGGGAAATCGGTAGCGTCATGGCCACCTTGAACCGCGACGCCTGTGAATTGATGCTCGAATACGGCTCCCACGCATGCACCGACATTACCGGCTTCGGTCTCATGGGGCACCTGGTCGAGATGGCCCGAAACAGCGGTGTCGTCGTCGAACTCGATTTGTCGGCTCTGCCGGTCTTTACGGCAGCGGTTGACTGCCTCGAGAATGAAGTTCTCCCCGGCGCTATCGATCGAAACCAGGAATACGCCGGCGCCTGGGTGCGCTTTGATGGCCGTGCCGCCGAGGCATTTCTCCCTCTCCTGTATGACCCCCAAACATCCGGCGGATTGTTGATCTCGCTGCCCCACGCCCAGGCGCGTGAACTCGTAGCCTGTCTGCACGCTCGCGGACATGACGCCGCAACTGTGATCGGCCGGGTCCAAGCCCTCTCCGGGCAACACCAGGCAGGCGAGGTGACCCTGGTCAATCCGCGCTTGAGCAATCTCTTCGGATCAAGCCGCATCGTTCCTCCTGCCGCCAATAATGACCGCCCCGACGCCGGCCCTGAACCGGAATCGAGTGGGAATCTCCAACCGGCGCACACCGACGCCTGCTGCGCGGCAGTTGCCGGCGATCGCTTTCCCGCTGATGCCGCCGGCGGCGCAACCGCTGCCGCATCCAACCTCCCCGTGTCTGACATTGCCTCACCCGGGAAGGAAACCACCGAGGCCTTGTTTGCCGCTTTCCTCAAAGCCGCCAACCGCGAAGGCCGGATCGATCAGCGTACCAAGAAGCTTATCGCGATTTCCCTCTCCCTGGCGCAACGCTGTCAGCCGTGCCTCGCCGCCCACCTCGAAAGCGCCCGCGCCATGGGCATCCCCCAAGCCGAGATTGACGAAGCCGTCTGGCTGGCCATCGCCTTCGCCGGGTCCCCCGCCCTGGTGCTCTATCGCGAAGCAACCTCGCGTCTCAATGGATGACCAATTGAGCCCACCATGCCCATTAAAACATAATTCGTTTTACTTATGTGTTGACTTGCATCAAAAAAGGAGAGTTAATATTATGCAATGAAGCCGCGGCTTGCAAAAGGTCTGCTGGAATGGTTTCCGGCAGCCAGGAGAGAATAAGTTTATGATGCATCGGAGTTCGACACATTATCATGGCGTTATAACCGGTTACATGTTGGCGGTGGCCATTATCGCCGTTGCCTTCCTGTTGCACACCGACCTGGTGAAAATGGTGCAGGGGAAGGGCCAGGGACTGGTGGTCGGCGGGCTGCTCTTGGCGGTCTTGATGACCCTGGTCTTGCGCGTTCGCACCAAGAAATAAGCGCGTAAGCAGCGGGTTTTCTTCAAGCTCCGCCTCGAAACAAAGCAAACGCCGCACGACGCTCGCAACCGAGTCGAACGGTTTACTGTGGCGTGAATCTTC